>JAYUYY010000871.1:0-3353 GCA_043752225.1 Sandaracinaceae bacterium
CAAGATGGGCGCGCGCTCGATGCTTCGGATCGCGCGCTGCTGTCCACGCTCGCGGCGCAGCTCGCGGTGGCGATCGAAGGCGCGGATGCGTTCGAGCAGATCCGCGCGCTCAAAGAAAGCCTCGAAGCGCAGGTCGAGGAGCGCACGCGCGACCTCTCCGAAGCGCTCGGCGACTTGCAGCGCATGCAGAGCCACTTGATCGAAGCCGAGAAGCAGGCGGTGCTCGGCCGACTGGCCGCGGGCATCGTGCACGAGATCAACAGTCCGCTCGGCTCGTTGCGCTCGGCGGTCGATACGACGGGGCGCCTGCTGACGCGCGTGCAGCCGTACCTCGAAGCGCCCGCGACCGAGGGCGACGCCGAAGCCAAGCGCTTGCTGAGCGCGAGCGGTGAGAGCGGCAACCTGGTGCGCGCGATGCGTCAGAGCGGCGAGCGGATCGAAGCGCTCGTGACTGGCCTCAAGCGTTTCGTGAGCCTCGATCAGGGCCACCGTAAGCGTCTCGACGTGCGCGAAGGCTTGGACGGCGCGATCAACCTACTGGCACCTGCGCTTGCGGACCGCATCTGCGTCACGCGCAGCTATCCAGAGCTCGCGCCGCACGTGGAGTGCGATCCCGCGCGGCTCAATCAAGTGTTCTTGAGCGTGCTCGAGAACGCGGTGCGCGCTTGCGATGACAGCGGCGAGATCCACATCGCGATCGCGCACGTAAACGCCCACGTCGACATTCAGGTCCGCGACAGCGGCCGCGGGATCGCGCCCGAGCGCATCGCGGGGCTCTTCGACGTCGGCTTTACGCGTAAAGAAGGCCGCGTCGCGATGCGGCTCGGCTTGCCTTCGAGCAAGCACGCGATCGAGGAGCTCGGCGGCACGATCGCGATCACGAGCGAAAAAGGCCGTGGAACGCTGGTCCGGATCGCCTTGCCGCTCGCGGCCGATTCGTAGAGTATCGCCGCCGCATGACGTCCTCGTTCACTTTCGCCGAGCGTTTTACTGCGCTGCGCAGCCAGCGCGGCCCGTTTTGTCTCGGCCTCGATCCGAGCCCCGAGCTGCTCGCGCACTACGGGTTGCGCGACGATGTTTGGGGCCTGCGCGCGTTCTGCAACAAGGTGATCGACGCCGCCGATCGCTCGGTCAGCGTGATCAAGCCGCAGTCAGCCTACTTCGAGCGCTTCGGCGCGGCCGGCCTCGAGGTGCTCGCGGACATCATCGGCTCGATCCACGCGATCGGCGCGCTCTCGCTGCTCGACGTGAAGCGCGGCGACATCGGCGCGACCAACGAAGCATATGCGACGGCGTTGCTCGGCCCCGACAGCGCTATGGCCGCGGATTCGATCACCGTGCACGCGTATCTCGGCTTCACGGCGCTCGGGCCGATTTTGACGCGCGCGACGGCGTTGCAATGCGGCGTGTTCGTGGTGGTGCGCTCGAGCAATCCGGAAGGTGCGTTCTTGCAGAACGCGCAGGTCTCGCCGGGCGTGAGCGTCTCGCAGCACATCGCCGACGAGATCACGCGCTACAACACCGCGCAGAGCAGCGCGCCGCTGAGCGCGGCTTCTCTGGGCGGGCCTTCGCTGGGCGCGATCGGTGCCGTCGTAGGGCTCACGGCCGAAGGCGGCAGCGAGCTCGTGCAACGCTTGCCTAACAGCCTCGTGTTGACGCCGGGGCTCGGCGCGCAAGGCGGTACGTTCGAGGATCTGCGCGCGCGCTTTGGTCATGCCGGCGCGCGCGTCGTGCCGACCGCCTCGCGCGAGGTGCTCCGCGCAGGTCCCGATCTCGCAACGCTCGGCGAAACGATTCGCACATTTTGCGGGCGCGCGGCCGAAGCTCTCGGTTGAGAGTCGGTTGAGAGCCGGTTGAGAGAAGGAGCAGGCCGATGCCAGTGCTGATCGAAAAACCTACGCGCGTCGCGGCTGCCGGCACCAAGCCCAAGACGATCGATGAATTCGTCGGCCGCGTGAACAGCACGGAGCCGCGCGTGAGCGTCGCGATGATGAACAGCCCAGCGGGCTGGGTCGAGCCCGGACAGCGGCCGGAGTTCGACGAGTGGACGGTCGTGATCGAAGGCGCGATCCACGTCGAGCACGACGCCGGCGTGATGGAAGTCAAAGCCGGCCAAGCCGTGCTGACCAAGGCCGGCGAGCGCGTGCGTTACAGCACGCCGTCGGGTGCGCGCTATCTCGCAGTGTGCTTGCCTGCATTCAGCTATGAGCTCGTGCATCGCGAAGAGGATTGACCGGTAGCGATGCTTCGTACGGCTGGTCATGCGCTCGGCGTACGCGTCGGGTTGTGCGCGGGTCTCTTGATCGCGAGCGGGCTGAGCTCACTGCTCTGCTCGCACGCGCGCGCGCAGGACGCTGCGCCCGAAGTCGCTGCGGCCGAAGCCGCTGCGGCCGAAGCCGGCACGCAAGACACCCCGAAGGCCGCGGTCGAAACGCCACCGATTCAAAAGCCGCGCAGCGGTTGGGCCGCGTTGCCGATCGGCACGTACACGCCCGAGACCTCGCTCGGCTTGGGCGCATTCGCCTCGCACTTCTTTCGGCTCGGCGGCGATTCGGGTGAAACGCGGCCTTCGAGCGTTTCGGTCGTCGGCCTCTACACGCTTCGCGAGCAGCTGATCATGGAGCTGATCCCCGAGGTGTATTGGGATCGCGAGCGCTGGCACTTGTGGTCGCGGCTCGATTACCGCCGCTATCCCAATCAGCTGTACGCGATCGGGAGCCGCTCGCCGCGCTCGAGCGAAGAGTCGTACTCCGAAGATCGAATGCGCTTTCAGGGCCTCGTCGATCGCGCGCTCGCAGGCGATCTGCGCATCGAAGGCAAGATCGAGATCATCTCGATGGCGCTCAGAGACAAAAAACCCGGCGGGCTGCTCGATACGGACACGCTGCCCGGGTCCGACGGAGGTCGCTCGATCAGCCTGACCGCTGGCATTTTGTGGGACAGCCGCGATCACCTGCTGGCCCCGCACCGCGGCGAGCTGCACGAGGTCGCTGTCACCACCGCAGGTGAAGCGATCGGCAGCGAGTATGCCTTCTCGAGCGTGGTGTTCGACTTCCGCAAGTACGTGCCGATTACCGCCACGAACACGCTCGCGGTCCAGGTCTACACCGAGCTGAAAGGCGGAAACGTGCCGTTCTACAAGCTCGCGCAGCTCGGCGGTGAAGACATGTTGCGCGGGCTCTACCAAGGCCGCTTCCGCGACAAGGCTTTGTGCGCGCTGCAGGCCGAGTATCGCTTGCCGCTGTTCTGGCGTTTCTCCGGCGTGATGCACGCGGCGCTCGGTCAGGTCGCGCGCGATGCCAGCGCGCTCGCGTTCGACACGCCGGAGTGGTCGCTCGGCGCGGGCGGTCGCG
>JAYUYY010000872.1:0-3350 GCA_043752225.1 Sandaracinaceae bacterium
GGTCGACCCCGGCACGGGATGGCGCTTCGACGCACGACCAAACCGGCTTCGTGTTCACGCCCGGCTTCTGGTTGCTGCTGGTCGTTCAAACGGCGTTCGGCCTCGGCTTCTCCACGTTCCTGTTGCTTCCGAAGTTCCTGACCACGGAGCTCGGCGCGACCGCCAAGGACATCGGCATCGTCACCGCGATCGGCAGCGTCGCCGGCGTCTTGATGTTCCCGATCGTCGGCACGCTCAGCGATCGCACCGGCCGCAAGCCGTTCATTCTCGGCGGCAGCTTCGTGATGGCCGCGACTAGCTTGTGCTTTCACGCCGTGCACGAGATCGGGCTCTTGCTCTACGCGCTCGGCGTCGTGCGCAGCATCGCGTTTGCGTGCGTGTTCAACTCGACGACCACGATGGTCACCGAGCAAGTGCCGCCGCAGCGCATGGCGCAAGCGCTCGGGATCTTCGGCGTCGCGCTGTTGTCGACCCAAGCGATCGCGCCCGCCGCGGCCGAGCTAATCTCGGAGCGCTACGGCTGGGGACCGGTGTTCAACGCCTCGTGCGTGCTCGGCGCGATCGCGTTGTTGCTCGCGTTCGGCCTGCGCGAGAAGACTCGCCATCACGCCCACGGTACCGAAGCGGTGGGCATCTTGCAGTTGCTCGCGCGCAAGCGCACGCGGCGCGTCACGTTCACGGTCGCGACGGCCGGCGCGGGCTTCGGTACGCTGTTCGTGCTGCACCAACCGTTTGCGCTCTCGCTCGGCATCACGCGCATCAGCAGCTTCTTCGTCGCGTATGCGACCGCTGCGGTGTTCGTGCGCGTGTTCTTCGGCCACGCCGCCGATCGCTTCGGCCGCCAGCGCGTCTCGGCTTTAGCGTTGATCACGTTCGCGATCGCGATCGCGGCGATGGCGGGCTTGCGCGATGGCCTGCTCGCGCCGATCGGCGCCGTCTTCGGGCTCGCGCACGGCGTGCTCTATCCAGCCTTCAACGCGCTCGCCGTCGAGGACGTCGGCGAATCCGAGCGCGGCAAGATCATGGCGCTCTACCACGGCGGCTTTAACGCCGGCCAAACCGTGATGGTTCCGATCTTCGGCGTGGTCGCAAACAGCTTCGGCTATCGCCCGGTCTTCCTGATCATGGGCTCACTCGCGTTCGTCGTCGGCACGTGGCTGCTCGCGAGCCCGATCGAGCCCGCGACGCAACAGGCGTCATGAACGCGCGTGTCTCGAGCGCGCGTGCGATCCGCCCGCGAATGAAAGCTGCGCGTACAGCGACCGCGACCACGACGCGCCCGCGACGCACTCAAGCCGAACGCACCGCGGGCAGCCGCCTCGCGCTGCTCGAAGCCGCTGCCAAGTGCCTATGCGAGCGCGGCTTTTCCGGCACCACGGTCGCCGAGATCGCCAAGCGCGCTGAGGTCTCGCTCGGTTGCTTGCAGCACCACTTTCCGGCCAAGAACGACTTGCTCGCGAACGCGGTCGAGCACGTCTTCGAGCAACACCGCGCGCGTCTGCTCGCTGCGTTTGCAGAGCTGCCCGAGACTCCCGATCGCAGCCCGCGCGCGCTCGACCTGCTCTGGGAAGCGATGCAGGGCGAAGCGTTCATCGCCTACCTCGAGCTGGTGGTCGGCTCGCGCACCGATCGCAGCTTGCGTCGTCACGTCGAGCGCACCGCCGAGTACCTCTCGAACGAGACCCAGCGCGTGTATCTCGAGCTCTTCCCGCCGCCCGCGCTCGCCGCACCGTTTGCGGAGCTGGTGCCGGTGCTGGTGATCGGGATGCTCGAGGGCGTGATGCTGGGCAAGATCGCCAACCCCAAGCGCGGCGATGCCGAGCGCGCCGTGGCCGCGCTCAAGCAGATCTTCGCGCTGATCTCGCATGCGCCGGCGCCCTCGCAGTCCGATCCTCACGCCGCACGACCGCGCCAGCGGGCAACCCGCCGCTAGGTCGTTTCCGCCCGTTTCCGCGGGTTTTTTTGCGACTTGCGGCCCAGTGCTATCCTGGCGGCGCCGTGCAGAACGCTCAGTCCGCCCTCGCAAACATGAATTTGTTTCGCGGCCTCGTGCCCGAGGCGCTCGAGCGGATCGCAGCGATCGCCAGCCAAGAGACCTTCGCGATCAATCAGTTCGTGTTCCGCGAAGGCGAAGTCGGCGACAAGCTCTACTTGATCCTCGAGGGCAAGGTTCGCATCTCGCGACAGCTCTCCGGCATGGGCGAAGAAGCGCTCGCGATCCTCGGCCCCGGCGAAGCGTTCGGTGAGATGTCGTTGATCGATGACACACCGCGCAGCGCCGACGCGCGCGTGCACGAAGCGGTGAAGGTCCTGGTCATCACGCGCGAAGCGTTCGAAGACTTGCTCTTCATTCACAAAGATCTCGCGTTCGAGATCTTGTGGAACTTCATCAAGACGCTCTCCGGTCGCCTGCGCGAAGCCAACGACAAGATGGCCTTCATGACCATGACCGGAAGATTTTAGTGCGCGCTGATACTGGTGCGTAGCCAACGTCAACTCCCCGGTAGAGCGGGGATTGCACGATCAGTCTGAGACCGTAACCTGGGAGCCTCTCGAGTCGCGTGATCGTGCGCTTCACTGCGTGTGAACGTGTGGCTCATCGCCCCGCTGGCGTCGCGTCGTTTTTCTAGCTGCGCGTCAGCCTCACATCCTCCCGCACCTGCGGGCTTTCGTTTCCCGCATCCCTAGGGGTGCGGTCGACGAGGCTTTTGGCATTCCCGCAGGTCGCCCGATTGAGAGCGTGATGAACGAACAGTTTAAGCCGATCGCTGCAGCATTGTTTGCCCTGCTTGTATTGCAGGGTTGCGACGCATTCGATCCAAGTCTGCTCAAATCACGCGACAGCTTGAGCGTGATGAACGCACCCGATGCGCATGCCAGCGACAACAGCGATGCGAGCACCGATGAACGCGAGCGTGCGCGCGATGCACAAGCGATCGAAGGCAACGAACCCGACGCACGCCCGCGCGATGCGGCGATTCACGACGCAGGCGACGACAGCGATCCGATGCCGGTGTGCGAAGGCGACGACGCAGGCACTGACGACAGCGACGACGACGGCCTACCCGATTGCATCGACGCGTGTCCGGACGATCCCGAAAAGAGCAGTCCCGGACTTTGCGGTTGCAGTCATCCCGACAGCGATGAAGGCGACATCGTGAGCTGCGGCGGTTTGCGCGACGCGCTCGCGCATCGCTATCGCTTCTCAGCCTCCGGCACGACCGCCACGGACGCCCGCGGCAGCGCATCTGGCACTGTCGTCGGTACGCAGACCCACAGCAGCGGCGTGCTCGTGCTCGCAGGCGTGCAAACCGATCAATACGTCGACCTGCCGAACGGCATCGTCTCGA
>JAYUYY010000873.1:0-8480 GCA_043752225.1 Sandaracinaceae bacterium
TCATCGCGACCTGTCTCCGCACAACATCCTCGTCTCCTACGAAGGCGAGGTGAAGGTAGCCGACTTCGGCATCGCGAAGGCAGCGGGAAAGGTCGTCCATACCGAGACGGGGCTGATCCGCGGCAAGGCGAGCTACATGAGCCCCGAACAGGCCCAGGCCGACCCGCTCGACGGGCGCAGCGACCTCTTCGCGGTCGGCATCCTGCTCTACGAACTCCTCACGGGGGATCCGCCGTACGTCGGCGAGCAGCCCCAGAAAGTGTTGCGCGACCTCACGGCCGGCGCGCCTCCGGTTCCGCCGTCCGCGAAACGCCCCGGGATCTCGCCGGAGCTCGACGCGATCGTCATGCGCGCGCTGGCCCGGCTTCCGGACAACCGTTACGCGACCGCCGACCTCTTCCTGCGCGACCTCGGGCAGTACCTCGTCTCGACCAGCACCGTGATCGGCCCGCGCGATCTCGCCGCACAAATGACGGCGCTCTTCGGCGAGGACATCGAGGAGGAGCGCCGCCAGCTCAACGCGCTGCCGCCTCCTCCGGCCGGCGAAGCCCACACCCGCAAGCCGCCGGTTCCCACGCTTCACGGCTTCGACGTGTCGAGCGGCCCGTCCATCGGATTCCCGGCGGTCACGCCGAGCACCTCGGTGCGTACGGTGAACACCGGGCGCGTTCGCTTCGTCGGCGGCTGGCCGCGGTGGGCCCAGGCCGCGATGGCGGTGGGGCTCCTCGGGCTGCCCGTGGCGATCTACATCCTGTACGGAACGCTGCCGGACGAGACCACGAGGCCCACGCCCACGCCGGTCGCGGCGACCTCCGTGGTCCCGACCGAAGTGGTCGCTGCGACGGCGACCGTGGTGCCGACGACGACGGCGACGGCGAGCTCGAGGCAGCCGAACAAGACAGCACCGACTACGTGTGCAACGGCGCGGGCCTCGACGGTTCCGTTTTGTGCCTGGCGCCTGCGCTCTGGGACGCCGATGCCGGCCGCTGCGTCATCAGCGCCGACTGGAGCGACAGCGATCTCGCAGACGCCGACCTCGGCAGCACGTATCTCGCGGGTGTGGACCTGAGCGGGTCGGACCTGACGGGCGCGAACCTGGCTTGGAGTGATCTGCGCGGGGCGAGCTTCGTTTCCGCCGACCTGACCGACGCGGACCTGAGCTACGCGCTGGTCGCCGGCGCCGACTTCACCGATGCCGTGCTCGACGGCGCCGACTTGACCGGCGTCGACTTGCGCGATGCCACGCTCGAGCGCACGAGCGCGTCGCAGCTCGTCGCGTGCCCCGACCGCCTGCCCGACCAATGGAGCTGCGTGGCGGTCGGCGACCTGGGCAATACGTTGCTCGGACCCGGAGCGAGCCTGAGCGGACTCGACCTCTCATCGGTCGATCTAAGCGGAGCCGATCTGAGCGGCGCTCAAATCACCGAGCTCGTGGCCTGCCCTGCGCAGCTGCCTGCGGGTTTTGCGTGCCTTGATCTGCCGCAGACCGGCAACACGCTGGTCGGGCCGGGCGCGGATCTGAGCGGGCTCGACCTGAGCGACGCGAACTTTGCGACGGTGACTGATTTGAGCGGCGTGAGCTTCGAGCAGGCGGTGCTCGACGGCGCGACCTTCAACGCGACCACGGATCTGACCGATACGCGCTGGAGCGGCGCCGACCTGACTCTGGTCAGTCTGAGCGGCAGCAACCTCGATGGCGCGGTCGGCATCGACCTGGTCGCGTGCCCGGCGAGCCTGCCGGCCGAATGGCGCTGCGTCGACCTGACGAACACCGGCAACACGCTGATCGGACCGGAGACGGATCTGAGCGGCCTGGACCTCTCGGGCGCGAACCTTACGGGCGTCGTGCTCTCGGACGCCGAGCTTGCCAATACGAACCTCAGCGACGCGAACCTGAGCAACGCGGATTTGCAGAACGCAAACCTGCAGAACGCAGACCTGAGCGGCGCGAACCTGCAGAACGCCGACGTCTCCGATGCGAACCTGCACGGAGCAAACCTCGCGAACGCCGATCTCACGGGCGCGAATCTCGACGGCGCCAATCTCCGTCAGGTCGATCTGTCGGGCGCAGACCTGAGCTCCGCCGATCTCGTGGACGCCGACCTACGTGACGCGGACCTCTCGGGCGCAGTGCTCAACGGCGCGGACCTGAGCGGCGCGAACCTGAGCGCGGCCAATCTCGACGGCGTGCAGGCGGCAAACCTCGGCGGTTGCCCCGACTCGCTGCCGAACCAATGGACGTGCAAGGACAACACCCTGCTCGGACCGGGCGCCGATCTTTCGGGCGTGGACCTGAGCGGCCTCGACTTCAGCGGCAACGACACGGTCCTCGCTGGCGCGGATCTGACCGGCACCGACCTGTCGAGCGTCGATCTCTCGGACGCGAACCTGGACGGAGCCGACCTGAGCTCCGCGGACCTGACGAGCGCCGTGCTCGACAACGCGGACCTGACGGACGCCACGCTCAACAACGCGGACCTGACCGACGCGGACCTGACCGACGCGGACCTGACCGATGCGGCCGTCTCCGGCGCAACGTTCGTCGGTGCGACCTTCAGCAACACGACCTGCCCCAACGGCAACAACAGCGACTCGCAGGGCGACACCTGCCCGTAGCGCACAGCGCGTAGCGTAACTCCAAGCGTCGCGCTGTTCGGCTCATCGTCACGAGCCGGGCGGCGCGGCGCGTTGGTTTAACGCGCGCTCAGGGTTCTGAGTACTGAGCGGCGAGCGGCAGTGTGAAGAGGAATCGGGCGCCGTGACCGAGCCGGCTCTCCGCCCAAACGCGACCTGCATGGGCTTGGACGATCCCCTTTGCGATGAAGAGCCCGAGCCCGAGGCCTTGCCGCGCGGTCTCTTTGGCCTGGCGATACGGATCGAACACATACGGGAGCACGTCTTCACGGATCCCCGGGCCGGTGTCTGCAACCGCGAAAACGATCTCCGTGCCGGCAACCGCGCAGCTGATCGAGATCACACCGCCAGCCGGCGTGAACTTGATCGCGTTGCCGATAAGATTGGCAAACACTTGCAGGATGCGCTCCCGATCCGCGCGGACGACAGGTTGATGCGCATCGATGCTCGCTTTCAGCGTGAGAGATTCTTGCTCGGCCAACGACTGATGACTGTCGACAGCTTCCCGCACCAGATCATTTGCGGAAAGCGCGCTGCGTTCGATGGCCAGCTGCCCTGCATCGATGCTCGCGAAGTCGAGCAGGTCGCCGACCATCCGAGTCATTCGCGACGCGGCACGGTTGAGTGTGCTGACGATTTTGTGAGAGCGGGCGTCCTCTTCGGGCAGTGTCTGTTGAAGCAAGTTCGAGCTCATCCCGATCGTGCTGAGCGGATCGCGCAGGTCGTGCGAGACAATGGCGAGCAACGTTTCGCGCGCTCGAATCGCACCGCGGATCGCTCGCTCCACCGCATCTCGATCGATCGCTACAGCGACTTGATCTGCGATGGAAGCGAGCGCTCCGAGCGTGGTTGATTCGAGCGCACGGCGTGCGAACAGCGCGACGACACCGACGAGGCGTCCCTCGAGCAACAGGGGATAGCCGGCGAACGCGGTCATCCCTTCACGTTTTGCCCACGCCTTGTCGCTGACCCGCGGATCGTCCTGCACATCGTTCGTAGTGTGCGGCACGCGCTCGTGCGCGATGAGACCGATCTTGAACGCGCCCACCGGCACGCGCGCATGCGCCCCGTCGAGATGGGTGTAGAGGCCCGCGCTCGCGCGAAGCTCGAGCATTTCGCTACTTGAGTCGAGCGTCCAGATGCGAGCGAACGCTGCGTCGAGGTGTCGAACGATCGCTTCGGTACACTCTTGGAGTTGCGCCGGCAGATCTGCGGTGCTCGCCAACGCGGTGCCCACGTTCGCGACCAGCTGTGCGTGACGGTGTTGTATCGCGAGCTCGCGGTCTGCGAAGCGCCGCGCCGTCACGTCTCGAAACACCAACACGACGCCGACGAGCTCCCCGGTGCCCTCGCGGATCGGCGCCGCGCTGTCTTCGATAACCACTGTCGAGCGATCCTTGCGCACGAGCAGCGTGTGATTTGCGAGCTCCACGGGCTCCCGCGTTCGCAGCACTGTGTCGACCGGATTGTCGACCGTTGTGCCCGTGTGCTCATGGATGATCTCGAACACCTCAGCCATGGGGCGGCCGACCGCTTCGCTCGTCGAGTGGCCAGTGAGGGACTCGGCCGCTGCATTTAGGAACGTCACGCGGCCATTCTGGTCGGTTGCGATCACGGCATCGCCGATGCTGCGCAGGGTCACGGACAGCCATTGCTCGCTGGCAGAGAGCCGATGCAGCACGCTGTGCAGCTCGGCTTGCGAAGCGGCCAACGAAGCGGTGAGCTGCTCAGCGCGTTCCGCTACCGAGCGCGCGAGCATTGCGTGCCCTTGGCCCGCGGCCTCCTTGCGCTCGGCGCTGAATAGAGCACCCAGCAACGGTGCGGCGTGGCGGACGCCCTCCAGGAGATTTGCGAGGGGCTCCCCGCCCAGCAACACCAGCACGCAGTCCGTGTCGAACGCGAGGCCTATGGCGCGCCGCGTCGCGCCCGTGCTCGGCGATGTCAGGTCTGCGTGCTCGAGCTTCTGTGAGGTCGTGCAACGCGTGACGAGATCGCGCCACGCTCGAGCCTTGGGGAGCGTCTTCGGGAAACCCAGCGCGGGCAGATGCGCGTCGATCTCGGGGTCACGCGCAAAGACGACGAGCTCCTCGGCGCCAAGATGCTGCGCGAGCTCGAGGGCTGCGGTTTCGCGCCGCGCACGATCGGCCAGCGCTGTCAGCAGTGTCACCGTGCGCGCAAGCACCTGCGGCTACTCCGGGATCACGCAGATGACGGCAGTGCAGTTGTGGAAGCCAGAAAACTGCCCTTCGGCGCTGGCGATCTGCCCCACGGTATTGCAGCCCGCGAACTTCGTGTCGCCAAGGCCCTCTTGAACGGCGTCGAGCTCGAAGTGGAAGTCTTTGCCCATGCGCAGGCGAGTCGCGACGCAGTCGAAGAAGATTGCAACGGCCGGCTTGTGCCCGTCGAGCTGACGCACGGCATCTTCGGCGCTCTGCGCTGCCGCCTTGGCCGCCTGCTCGAGGGTCACGCTCATCACGCGGACGGTCGCGCCCTCAGGCACTTCGGTCGCGCACGCGATCGAGCCATCGTCGTTGGCACCGAGCACGACGCGCAGCTTGTGGCCCTTGCCGGTGTCGAGGCCGAGCACGTTGTGCAAGAAGAACGGCAGGGCGTCTTTGGGGTCGAACGTCTGGCCCGTGCGCTCCGCGTGCTCCTCGAACACATCGACCGCAGACATCGCGCTCAAGCTGGCGACGCGCGTGCCTTGCGATTCGGTCACGCGCAACGGTTCGCCGGTCGGCGCCCAGCCGTGTTTCACTCCGACCCCGATCGGCTTGTTCGAGAGGATCTCGAGCGCGACCACCGCATCGCTGACTACTTCGGTTCCATAGAAGACGACTCGGTGCTCGAAGGCGTCGTCGCCGCCGGCCCCGCCGCCGAAGAGCTTGTACGCGCCGCCCGTGAGCGTGCTGAGCTTTTCCACCAGATCATCGGAGTGACCGGCGAGCGCATCCGCGAGCACCAGCGCCGTTCGGTACGCAAACGAAGGATTGGAGAAGCCGCGGAAGCCCGCGGTGAGCTGCTTGGCAGCGGCCACGCGATCCTGGCTCAGGTTTCGCCCCAGCGTCGCGTGAAAGCGCATCTCTGGAGCCCGAAGCGCGACAGCGCACGCGAGGCCGACGCCGTTCGTTTGATTCGTAAACTCACCGGCCGACGACGCGCCTACGAGCGCGGCCGGTCGACACTCGGCATCGAGCGCGCGCAGCAGCTCCGGCAGGTCGTAGCGCGGCGATGCGAACAGAATCAGCGCATCCGCTCGCTCGACCTGCAACGCGAGGCTGATGTCCTTTCCAAGCGCGGTGCCAGCTTCCCGACTGTCGCGAAGGTCTGTGTGAACGACGGCAGCGGTCGTCATGGTTCAGCGCAATCCCTTTCGCTCGTTGCCACCCGCCGCGAGCGGGTCCGACAGTAGTCGATGAGGCAAGGGGCAGCAACGCAGACGCGACCGCCGCCGGGATGCGGCGCTTGGCCCTTGAGTGATCGGCGCTTGCCCCGCGCTCACCGAAGCACGCTAGCCGGCGAGGAACGCGAGCAGCGCCTTGTTGAATTCTTCCGCGTGCGAAGCGTTGAGCCCGTGCGGCCCGCCCTTGATCACGACGAGCGCAGCGCCTTCAACGCTCGCTGCAGTGCGTTTACCACTGACCTCGAACGGGACGATCGCATCCGAGTCGCCGTGAATCACGAGCGTCGGGATCGAGAGCTTGCGTAGGTCGGCTCGGAAATCGGTACGACCGAACGCGCTGATGCAGTCGAGCGTTCCCTTCGGCGACGCGAACGCCGCGATGTCGCGCGCGTGCTCGCGTTGGGCTTCACTGACCTTTAGCTTGCCGCCGGCGCTGAAGAACTTGTGCGTGAACTCCTCGAGGAATGCGATGCGGTCGGTTCTCACGCCGGCTTCGAGCTCCGCGATGGTGGCATCGTCGAGCCCGCCGTCGGTGTTGTCTTTGGTCTTGAGCAAGTACGGCGGAACGGCTGCAGCAAAGACGGCCTTCGCTACCCGTTCGGTTCCGTAGCGACCTACGTAGCGGGCGACTTCGCCACCACCCATCGAAAACCCGACGAGCGTCGCGTTGCGCAGGTCGAGGTGACGCATCAGCGCATCGAGATCGGCAGCGAACGTATCGTAGTCATAGCCTTGCCACGGTTGCGACGACCCACCGAAGCCGCGACGGTCGTACGTGATGACGCGGAAGCCTGCAGCGACGAGCGCGGGAACCTGTGCTTCCCACGATCGACCGCTCAGCGGCCATCCGTGAATAAGCACCACGGGTTTACCGGCGCCATGATCCTCGTAGTACAGCTCGACCGCGCTCTTGTTCTCGCTGCCGACAGTCAGCTTGGGCATTGTGCCTCCTCGGATGCGTTGGAAGAGCAGAGTGAAGTTGGACATGTGCACCCACCCCGCCGCTGGCAAGGGGCGATTCAGATCTGCGCAACCTCAACACCGCAGGCGGCCGTGCGTTCATGAGCGAGGTCATCAGTCGGCGAGCGAGTCCAAGCACAGCGTGCGCAACGCCTCTAGCGTGCGCGGCGCGTGCAACGTCCCGTCGATCAGCATGGCCTGCAAGCGCTTGAGCTCGGTGACGTGGTCGACATCGAACCAGTCGGGCAGCAGCGCGACGCGCAGACCGCGCTCGATGAGTCGGGCGCGCGTGCGCACGAGCGTCGTAGTGCTGCTCCACGGCAAGCCGCCAAGCAGTCCTTGAGGAACGCTGCGCAGTCCGAGCAAGTAGAAGCCGCCATCCTCCGCAGGCCCGAGCACTGCGTCGTGATCCTGAAGTGCATTACGCGCTTGCTCGAGCAGCTCGATGGGCAAGCCAGGAGTGTCGGCGCCGAGCGCAAACGCCAGCGGCGTACGGGTGAGGGCGCGGCGCAAGACACGCTCGATGCGCTCGCCGAGATCACCCTCTCCTTGCGACCACAGCTCGGTCCCGGCCACCGCGAATGTCTGCGGTCCATCGCTGAGCGCAACCACCACAGCTCCCCAGGGCACGCGTTGCAGCATCGCGCAGGTGTCCTCGAGAAACGCCTGCGCGAGCTGCGCTGCCGGCTCCGCGCCAATCACCTGTGCGAGCCGCGTCTTCACCTGCCCCGCGATTGGAGGCTTCGCAAAGACACAAAAGCGAGCTTCTCGATCCATAGCGCCGGCCTAGCTTGCGCCGAAATGGCGAGTAGGTGCTTGCCAGTGTCATTCGACGTCGCTGAGCTTGCCGCTTTCGATCGCCTCACCCCCCTGGCGTTCGGCGCGGTCATGCTCTTCTTCGCGCTCGAGACGTGGCGGCCTTTGCGAGCGCGCGTCGAGCCGCGGACCGCGCGCGTGCTGCGCAACGCGAGCATGGGCGTTTTGGGTGCAGGCGTCGTGCGGATCGCAGTCGTCACCACGACGTTTGCCATCGCTGAGCACGCGCAGACCGAGCGAATCGGCCTCTTGCCCGCGCTTGAAGATTCCGGCATCCCGCGAGCAGTCGTCCTCGTGTTCGGTTTTCTGTGCTTGGACGCGACCATGTATGGCTGGCACCGGCTCAATCATCGCCTGCCTTGGTTGTGGCGTTTTCATCGCGTGCACCACGTCGATCTCGATCTCGATGTGAGCACCGCGCTGCGCTTCCATCCCGGCGAGCTGATCTTGTCCGTACCGTTTCGCGCGCTGCAGACCTGGGTGCTCGGGCCGACCCCGATGCTGGCGTTGAGCTATGAGATCGCGATGCAAGTCGCGACTGCATTTCATCACTCGAACTCGCGCTTGCCGATACGGCTCGAGAGCGGATTGCGGCGCGCCTTCGTGACGCCTCGCATGCACGAGATCCACCACTCGGTGCTCGAGCACGAGGTGAGCTCGAATTGGT
>JAYUYY010000874.1:0-3343 GCA_043752225.1 Sandaracinaceae bacterium
AACACGACTTCGTATTGCCTCCTGACGAGATCGCACCATTCCTGGCGCGGCTCGATGTCGTTCGGCCTGGGAGCGCCAAGGGCCTATGAGACCCGAGCCTATTAAGTTTCTCGTCGTCGACGACACTCCACAGAACGTGGTCGCGATCGAAGCCTTGCTGCGGCGCGATGGCCTCGAGATCTTGCAAGCTCGCTCGGGCTCTGAGGCGCTCGACCTGTTGCTCGTCAACGAAGTCGCGCTCGCCCTCATCGACGTTCAAATGCCGGGCATGAACGGGTTCGAGCTCGCCGAGCTGATGCGGAGCGTGGAGCGAACGAGGAACGTCCCGATCATCTTCGTCACGGCCGGCGTGCGCGATCCGCTGCGCGTCTTCAAAGGCTACGAGAGCGGAGCCGTCGACTTTCTGTTCAAGCCGATCGAGCCGCACGTGCTCAAGGGCAAGGCCGACGTGTTCTTCGAGCTGTATCGACAGCGCCAGGAGCTCACGGAAGCGCTCAGGCTCAACGAGCTGTTCGTCGGCATCGTCGGCCATGACTTGAGAACCCCGCTCGGCACCATGCTGCTCGGAGCTCAGCAGCTCCAAGCGCATCTCACCGACGAGTTCGCGTTGCGCGTGCTGGGACGCATGACCGCATCGGGGCGGCGTATGGCGGACATGATCGAACAGCTGCTCGACCTCACGCGCGCGCGCTGGGCCGACGGCCTCGGATTTCTCCGCAGCCGTAGCGCGCTCGACGTCGCGAGCCTCGTGAATCGAACCGTGGATGAGCTTCGTGGCGCTCACCCCGCGCGCGACGTGGACGTCGAAATTCAGGGAGACTGCACGAGCTCGGGCGATCCAGAACGGCTGCTGCAGCTGTTCTCGAACTTGATCGCCAACGCGCTGCATCACGGTGAGGCGGGCTCGGTCGTGACGGTCGCGGTGAGCGGCATGGAACGCGAGATCGTCATCTGCGTTCGCAACCGCGGCGTCATACCCGCGGACGTGCTGCCGACGCTCTTCGATCCGTTTCGCGGAAAGAAGACCACTTCATCCCAGTCGCGCGGGCTCGGGCTTGGCATGTTCATCGCTCAGCAGATTGCGCTCGCGCACGGCGGTCGTGTAGCGGTCGAATCGAGCGAGGAGACCGGCACGGTCGTAACTGCACGTCTCGAGCGTAGAGCGGTAGATTCCAAACACAGCAGCATCGGAGCCACGCCGAAGACGGTGCTGATCGTCGACGATGACGCGAGCATTCGGGATTCGCTGCGTGAGGCGTTCGATGAGCTTGGATACGCCGTAGAGACGGCACCGAACGGAGGCGAGGCGCTCGAGCGCTTGACCGCGGAGCCTTCGCGTTTTGATGTCGTGATCTTGGATCTGGTCTTGCCCGTGCTGGACGGTGGCGAAGTCTATCAATCGATGCAGGCGAACCCCGCCCTCGCACGGATTCCAGTCATCGTGTCGACCTCGAATCCGGCGCAGGCCCCAGCGGGCCTTATAGTGGTGCGCAAGCCGCTCAAGCTCAACCGGCTGCTCGATACCGTCGCAGCGCTCTGGAGCAAACGCGACGCGAACGCCGACGAGGAATTGCTATGAGTACCGTCATGCTCGTGGAGGACGACCCGGACGTTCGCGAGGCAATGACGCTCGCGCTCGACGAATGCGGCGTGAACGCCATGATCGCGGCGAACGGTGAGCTTGCGCTGCAGCAGCTAGGCGCCGGCCCGCTGCCCTCGCTCATCCTTTTGGACCTCATGATGCCGATCATGGACGGCCGGCAAATGCACCGAGCACTTCGCGCCGACCCTCGGCTGGCCCTCATCCCTGTGGTCGTGCTCTCCGCTCAAGACGACGTGCGCGCGATCGCGCAAGAGATGGGTGCTGCCGGTTGGCTCAGGAAGCCGATCGGTCTGCCAGCGCTGCTCAAGACGCTGCAAGCGCACGTGCCGGGCTTCACCACTTGAGATCGGGAAGCTGTCGGAAGACGGAACGTACGCCTTCGCTCCAGTCCTTCGAGAGCGCGCTGAAGTATGGGTCACCTTGATCGAAGCGCCGGCGTAAGTGGACCTGGAGGCTGTCGCGCTCGTAGCACACGAGATCGATCGGCATGCCGACCGAGAGGTTGCTGCGCATCGTCGAGTCGAACGAAACCAGCACGCACTTGGTCGCGTCGGCGAGCGTCGTCTCGGGCGTGATCACGCGGTCGAGGATCGGCTTGCCGTACTTGGCCTCGCCGGTCTGGAGATACGGTGTGTCGGTGCCGGCCTCGATGAAGTTGCCCTCGGCGTAGATGCGAAAGAGGCGCTGCGAATCGCCCTTGATCTGTCCGCCGACGATGAACGAGGCGTTGAAGCCGACCTCGGAGTGGAGGTGCGGACCATCGCGGCGTCCGACGTCGCGCATCACGTCCGCGACCAGACCCGCGACGTCGAACATCGTGCGCGCGGTGTACAGGCTCGGCGCCGCGCTGTCGCTCTCGGCGCGCTGCTTCAGCACGCTCACGATCGCTTGCGTGCCTGCCAGATTGCCCGAGCTGAGCAGCACGATCACGCGATCGCCCGGCCGCTCGAAGACGGTCATCTTGCAGAACTTCGCGAAGTTATCGACGCCCGCGTTGGTGCGCGAGTCGGATCCGAGAATGATTCCGTCGTTGAGAAGAATGCCGATGCAATAGGTCAAAGCTCGGCGACTCTGAGCCTGCGGTCTGGCTGACGCAAGGCTTAATCGATTATAGAAACGCGATGGCAAAGCTGCTCGACGACGACGAGCCCCGCGCATTTTCGCTCCTACGTCCGACCGGTAGCTCCGCGTACTTGCTGGTCTGTGATCACGCGGGTCGCGTGCTCCCGCGCAAGCTCGGAACGCTCGGAGTCGGCGAGACCGACCTCCTGCGCCATATCGCGTGGGATATCGGCGCCGCAGAGGTCGCGCGACGGCTTTCCGACCGGCTCGACGCGTTCTCGATCGCGCAGACGTATTCGCGCTTGGTGATCGACTGCAACCGCACGCCCGGCACGCCGCAATCGATCGTTTCGAGCAGCGAGCGCACGCGAATCCCGGGCAACGAGCAGCTCCCCGAAGCCGACGCGACCGCGCGCGCAGTCGAGATTTTTCATCCTTATCACGAGCGGATCACGGCCGAGCTCGACCGCCGCGCGCAAGCTGAGCAGCTCGCGATGCTGGTCTCGGTGCACAGCTTCACTCCATCTTTCATGGACGTTTCGAGGCGCTGGCACGCGGGCGTGCTCTACAACCGCGACGCGCGTCTGGGCCGCGTGATGCTCGAGCTGTTACGGCAGGAGCCCGGGCTCGAGGTTGGCGAAAACGAGCCGTACGCGGCCAGCGAGGCGACTGATTTCA
>JAYUYY010000875.1:0-3343 GCA_043752225.1 Sandaracinaceae bacterium
ACAAAGACGACGTGCATCAGACGATGGAAGCGCGGCAACCGGAGCTCGACAGCTGCATCGCGGAGAGCCGCAAGCGACTGCGCTGGATCAGCGGAGCGATCCGGTTTGCGTTCAAAGTCGATGCCGAGGGCGTGGTCGAGGATGTGCACGCGATCGAATCGAACATCGGGCATCACGCGCTCGAGAGTTGCATTCATACCGTCCTCGCCGAGACGATTTTTCCAAAACCTGCGGGCCTCGCGACCGCGGAGTTCGACTGGGGTCTGACCGTGGTGCCCGCCGCGGCGCGAATGCCGGACGTGCTCGAGCCCGAAGCGCTCGACCGCGTGCTCCATAAGCGCGTGCCCAAGATCTTGGAGCATTGCGAGGTGCGTCGGCGCGAGCGTTTCACCGTGACCGCGTACATCACGACGCGCGGACGCGTGGTGTCGGTGGGCGCGGTCCCCAAGCCCGCGCGCGCTGCCGAGAAGCTCGAATGCGTGCTCGAGGAGCTCGCGAGCTTGCGAATGCCAAAGCAGCCGCGCCAATCGAAGGTCACGTTCGAGCTGCGCTAGCTGGGATAGCATCCGCGGGTCAGGCGCGTGCGTGCGCCGAAGCGGAAGGCTCCCATGCAAGCTCGCAGCGTTTTACTTCTCGTCCTCGCGCTCGTTGCGCTCGCGTTTTCACCCGCTTGCAGCTGTGACGGTGATCGGTCGCCGATCGCGGATGCGGGCGATGACGCGGGCATGCAAGAAGATGCAGGCGAAGACGCCAGCGAGCCGGAGCCCGATGCGGAAGTGGATGCGGGCGAGCCCGATGCGGCCGTGCTCGACCTCTTCGAGGCCTGGCAGCAGGCGCGCGAGGCACTTCAGGCGAGCCCGGATCACTTGCCGGCGCGTGCGCAGGCGCTGATCGAAGAAGGCGATCCGGAGAAGCTGTTCGAGCTCGTGCGCGATGAGATCATGACGTACCCGCCGAGCGCTTCGAGCTTCGAAGGCGCAGCCGATGCAACGCGCTGGGGTGTGCGCGGCACGTTGCGCGGTGGAGCGGGCACGCCGCGGGAGAAGGCGGAGCTGCTCGCGTTCTTGCTCACGGAAGCGGGGTTTGCCGCGGAGGTGGTGCACGGCGCGCCGGATCCCGAGCGGATCGACGGCATGAAAGTGTTGCTGCGCCCGATCGCGCGCAGCTTCGCACCCGCGATCTCCGACGATGACGCGGCAGCGTGGCGAGTCGCGCTCGGTCAAGCGGCGCCGAACATGCCGCAGCAGCGCAGCGTGATCGATCCCGATGGCGCGCAAGCCGAGGCGCTCGCCGCTGCTTTGCTCGAGCAGCTTCCCGCGGACCTCGAAGCCGCGTTCGACTTTGCGATCACCGACATGCCGCTCGTGCGCGTCACGATCGACGACGAGCCGGTGTACGCGAACCCGCTGGTCGCGGATGCGCAGTGGGGCGAGTCGCTCACGCTCGAGGAACCCACGTCGGCGGGCGTTCCTGGGCCGACGCAGACGGTCTATGTGCGGCTCGAAGCTTCGCGCGCGAACGAGCCGTTCGAGCGCTTCACGCTGGTCGAGCACGAGTATCAAGCCGAGGAAGTCGTCGGCCGGCGGATTCACTTGGGGTTTAGGCCGCCGCTTCCGACCGCGGAGCTGGTGCGCGCGAGCACCGACAGCGTCGAGGCGCTGCTACCGATCTTGACGGTCGACGCGCCGGAGCTCGACGACGAAGCGCGCGATGAGCTGGCGGTGATCGGCAAGGCTGTGTCGTTCGGCGGTGACGTGTACGAGCTGGATGGAGACAGCGTGCTGATCAACGGTGCTGCGCTCGGCGATGCGACGACGGATCCAGACGAGATCGCGCGCGTCGAGACCGTGGGCGCGGTCGCAGAGCCGGCGGCGTTTCCGCGCGTGACGTTGCGCGTGCGCGCGCTCGACGCGGACGGCGAAGGCGTCAAGCAGCTCGGCGCAGGCGCGTTCACCGTGACCGAGGATGGTGAGCCGGTTTCGTTTAGCGTCACGCGCAACGCAGCTCCGCCGCCGCGCGTCGCGATCCTGTTCGATATCTCGACCAGCGTGCCGGCCGAGTTCTTGGGCGCGGGCACGGTGTTGGTCGCGCAGGACATCCTCGGCGGGCTGTATGCGGCGAGCTCGGATGCGAGCGTTCGTCTGGGCGTGATCTCGTTTGGCGCGCAATGGATGGGGCCGTGGGTCAGCTCGCTGGCCGACGCCAACACGCAGGCGCTCGAGCTCGAGACGGCAAGCGGTGGCTCGGAGCTGTGGAACGCGCTGCGCGACGCGCGCGCGGAGCAGCCGACGCTCGTGATCATGGTGACGGATGGCGCTGCGAGCGAGCCCGCGTTGCCCGAGGACCGCGATGCGGTCGCGGCCGGCGCGCCGGTGCTGACGCTGGGAGTCGGCGGCGTGGTGCAGGAAACGCTCGACGAGATCAGCGCGTTGTCAGGCGGTCGGAGCGCAACGGTCGCGACGCAAGCGGCGGCGGTCGCAGAAGCGGTCGACTCGATCGAGGACAACCTGCTCGACGACTACACGATCACGTACTCGAGCGACGAGGATGGCGCCGACTCGCGCACCGTTGCGGTGATCGTGAACGACGTCACCGCGGAAGCGAGCTACGACGTGCCCGCAGAGCCGGTGACGCCGCCCGTGCTCGCCGGCCTCTATCTCACCGTGCGCTCCAACGGTCACGAGATCACGCGCTCGGTCGCTGGCTTCGCGAGTGGCTACACGACTGCGACGGTGCCGGTTAGCGCGGAGATGATCGCGGACGTGCGCTCGCTGTTGTTCGGGCGCATCTCGATCGCGGTCGAGGCGGCTGCGCCTGCGGCTTCGGTCGTGCTCGACGAGTGGCTGCGCGAAAAGCTGGGTATTCAAGCGCTCTATGAAGCGGCGCAGGCCGGCGACGAAGGCGCCGTGCTCGCTGCGATCGAGCAAGGCTTTACGTTGACGCCGCCGAAGCTGCCGCTGGCGCAGCCGCCGCTGCGCAACGCCGCGACTGAAGACGCGCTGACGTTCGAGACTGGGCTGCGGATCGCGAGCATGGTGCAGAAGACAGCCGCCTCGGGAACTATCACGCGTCAGCTCGATCTGTTCCCGCTCTCGGTCTGGGCGACAGCCGCGGAAGATCCGCGCGACGCATTCGAGCGCACGCTGGCCGCGACGGCTTCGCTCGCGGTGATGGAAGCCGGGCTGCTCACCGGGACGAGCACGTTCGAAGCGCTCGAGGACGAGACGCTCACGCTCGTCGCGCCCGGTGAAGCGCGCAATCAAGACGGTCTGACCTCCGAGCAGCAGCTGCAGTGGGCGGCGCTCGAGGATTCGTACGGGCCGTCATACTCGTTGCTCGTGCC
>JAYUYY010000876.1:0-3342 GCA_043752225.1 Sandaracinaceae bacterium
CGAGATCGAGGATCCGGAAGGGGCGGCCCTCGGACGGCGGCGGCAAGGCGGCGAGCGCGTCCAGCTCGCGCAGCGGAAGCTCGAGCTTCGGAAAGTCGCGCGGCAGAAAGAACGCCAGCCGCGCATCGATCGCTTCTTTGTCACCGACCAGATCGGCCGGCGATCCCTGCTCGCGTCGGTACGCAAGGCTCACTCTACGCACCGCGGCGCTGAGCGTGTGCGCGCGCTTGTCTTTGAGCCGCTCCGCCAAGACCGTCCGCACCGCGCCGAGCAATGCCTCGGGTGGCGCTTGGATATGCGAAAGGCTCATGCGCGAAGACTCATACGCGAAGACTCATACGCGAAGACTCATACGCGAGGGGCGCGGCGCTATCGCCTACGGTTGCGACCGCGCAACAACGACGCTAGAAGAGGTGCTCGCAAGCGCGCGATGCTTGCACGCGTTCAATCTATGAACCAACCGCTCGAGAGTCGCCCACCGAAGTTACTCGTCGGGCTGCTGTGGCTGGCGGTGCTCCTGATCGCGCCCACGCTCTACGCGATCTTCGCGATCGCGCCGGTCGAGCAGCAGATGGGCATCGTCCAGAAGATCTTTTACTTCCACGTGCCGAGCGCGAACGCGATGTACCTCGGCTTCGTCACCTGCGCGGTGAGCAGCGCGATGTACCTCGCCAAGCGCGACGACAAGTGGGACGCGATCGCGGTCGCGGGCGCCGAGGTCGGCATGGCGTTCTGCGTCGCGGTGCTGGTGAGCGGTCCGCTCTGGGCGCGCAAAGCGTGGGGCGTCTGGTGGACTTGGGATCCGCGGCTCACGACCACGATGCTCGCCGGCATGGTGTTCGTCGCGTACCTCGTGCTGCGCGCGTTCGGCGGTGGCGAGGTCGAGAAGCGCTTTGCGTCGGGCCTCGCGATCATCGGCCTGCTCGATATCCCGTTGATCAAGTACAGCGTACAGCGCTGGCGCGGCACGCATCCGACCGTGATCTCGGACAAGGGTGGGGGCATTCACCCCGACATGGTCCCGGCGCTCGTGCTCTCGTTCATCTTGGTCGGGGTGATCGCGATCGCGTTCATCTGGCTGCGCGCGCGCGCAGAACGCGTTCGCCAATCGATCGAAGCGATCGAGCTTGAGGCCGCTTCCGCTGGCTTGCTTGAGGAGAAGGCTTGATGCCGAAATCGTCGTGGGTCTCGTTCGCGCACGCCGCGCTAGTCGCTTGTGCGTTGTGGTTTTCCGCGCAGCTCGCGGCCTCTTCCGCGCACGCGCAAGACGGCGAGAGCGACACCAAGAGCGCAGCCGAGGACCGCGCGACGAGCTTCAAAGCCGTCGAAGGCGCGGTCAAAGAAGACGTGCCCGGCGGCCCGCTGCTGATCGGTGCCTACGGGCTGATCCTCGCGGTGGTCGTCGGCTACTCGGTGCGGCTGGTGCGGCTGCAACAGCGTGCCCAGGACGATCTCGCGCGGCTCGAGCGCCAGCTCGGTGTTAGCCGGTCGGACGTTAGCCGGTCGGACGTCTAAGGTAAAACCCGTGCCGACGATCGCGCATGTGCTCTACATCCCAGGCGTGCTTCTGATCGGGATCGCGATCGGCTTCGTGATGGGCGCGCGTGCTGCACGCGACGAGATCGCCAAGCAGAACGAGCGCAGGCGGCGTTGAAAACGACTTGGCTCGGCGCGTTGACCTTCGCCGTGCTCGGGTGGTCATGCTCGTGCTCGTCTGAGGCGCCGGATCCTCGCTCGCCGATCTCGGCTCCGGTCGCACCGGCGCTTGTCTCGCCTGTCGCGGCTGTTTCCGCTGCGGCCCGGGCCGCGCCCAAGAAGCCCGCCGCGCCGAGGGGCGCGAGCGAAGGCCCTACCGAGACCGCGTCGCCGGCACCGCTGCGGTTTACCGGCACCGAGCTCGCGCAAGACACGATCATCGAAGGGCTCGCGCGCGCGGACGCAATCTCGTTCAAGCCCGTCGGTGCCCGCGCGGCGCTCTTTCGCACCGCGCTCGCGGTGCCTTTCGAAGCTGCGTTCAAAGCGCCCACGGCGGAACGGCCGCTCGGTCCTCAGGCGGAGGTCGCCGCGTATGCGGTCGCGCGCTGCTTGCGGCTCGACAACGTCCCGCCCGCGGTCGCGCGCGCGGTACCTCTCGAAATGCTGCGCGCACGGCTCGCTTCGAGCGCGGCGGCGAAGTGGCCCGAGATCGCGGCGCGCGTTCAGGCTGCGCCGGATGGGCTCGTGCACGGCGCGTTCATCTACTGGATCGCGGACCTGACCACTCTCGATATCGATCGCGCGGCCGGCCTCACGCGTGCACGGGAGCAGCTGCGCATCGATGGCATCTTGGCGGACGCGGACAAGCCGCTGGCTACAGCGATCAGCGCGATGCTCGCGTTCGATTACATCGTCGGCAACTTCGATCGCTGGAGCGGCGGCAACGTGAAGGGCTCGCCCGATCGAGCGCGCCTCTACGTGCGCGATCACGACCTCGCGATGCCCCGTCGGTTGAGCGATCCGCTGCACGCGCGCTTGGCGAGCGAGATGCAGATCGCGCAGCGCGTCGGTAGGTCGTTCTACGAGCACGCCCGCGCGCTGACCTCTGCCTGCATCGAGCGCGAGCTTTCGCATTGCCGCCTGCCGCCCGGCGAGGTGAGCGCAGCGCAAATCGCCGGCGTGCTCGATCGACGCGACGGCTTCGTCTCGCACGTCCAGGCGCTGATCGATGAGCACGGCCAGGACGCGGTGCTGTTCTTCCCGTAGCGCGCTCACTCGCCTTGCGGCGGAGCTCTTACTCGCGTTGCGGCGGGGCTCTTACTCGCGTTGCGGCGGGCCTTTGCGCAGCTTGTCGAGTCGTTCCCGGATGCGCGCTTCGATGCCACTGTCTTTGGGCTCGTAGTAACGCCGACCCGAAAGCTTGTCGGGCAGGTACGTTTCGCCGGTCGCGTAGCCGCCTTCATCATGCGGATAGCGATAGCCCTCGCCGTAGCCCCACGCCTTCATCGCTTGGGTCGCTGCGTTGCGCAGCTTCTTCGGCACCTCGAGCGCACCGTGCTCGCGCACGTCGCGTTGCGCCGCGCTGAACGCCATGTAGCTCGCGTTCGACTTCGGCGCGCTCGCCAAATAGAGGCAGCATTGCGAGAGCACGTGCAGCCCTTCCGGCATGCCGAGCCGCTGGAACGCTTGATCGGCCGAGACCGCGACCATCAACGCGTGCGGGTCCGCGTTGCCGATGTCTTCGCTCGCGAAGATCAGCATCCTGCGCAGCACGAACAGCGGGTCTTCGCCGGCTTCGATCATGCGCATCATCCAATAGACCGCGCCGTCCGGGTCGGTGCCGCGCATCGACTTGATGAACGCGCT
>JAYUYY010000877.1:0-3342 GCA_043752225.1 Sandaracinaceae bacterium
AGCAGCGGCGACGAACGACACGCTGTTCTGCGTGTTCTCGTGCACTAAAGCGATCACGTCGGTGCTCGCATGGCAGCTGATCGAGCGCGGCGAGCTCGATGTCGCCGAGCGCGTGGCGGCGATCGTTCCCGAGTTTGCAGCGAACGGTAAAGACGCGATCACTGTGGAGCAGCTGCTCACGCACACCGCGGGCTTCCCGCAGGCGCCGTTCAACCCGGTGCTGTTTCGCGATCGCGCCAAGCGGCTCGAGCGCTTCAGCGCGTGGCGACTTAACTGGGAGCCCGGGAGCCGGTTTGAGTACCACCCGTCGTCGAGCATGTACGTGGTCGCGGAGATCCTCGAGCGCCGCACCGGTCGCACGTACGCCGAGTTGGTGCGCGAGCGGATCGCGGATCCACTCGGTCTGCAGGATCTGTGGGTGGGCTTGCCGCGCGAGCAGCACACGCGGCTCGCGGACGTCGAGCACGTGGGCGTAGAGCCGAGCGCGAGCGACTATGCGCAAGCGGGCATGCCCGTGCCTCCGGTCAGCGAGGTCAACGAAGAGTCGCTCGGGGCCTTCAATCGCGCCGACGTGCGCGAGTCGGGCATTCCCGGCGGTGGTGCGACGACGACCGCTGCGGACCTCGCGCTGTTCTATCAAGGCTTACTCGGTCGAGGCGCGGCGGAGCTCTGCAAGCCCGAGACGGTGCGCATGGCGTGCGAGGCTCGCACGGGCACGCTGATCGATCCGATGAGCGGTCAGACCGCGCATCGCGGCCTCGGCGTGTCGATCGCGGGCTACGAAGCGCGCGGCGCGCGTGGCTTTGGCAAGACGTGCAGCCCGCTCGCGTTCGGCCACGGTGGGGCAGGCGGTCAGCTCGGCTGGGCCGATCCGGTCAGCGGCATTTCGGTCGGGTACTGCACCAGCGGCCACGATCGAAATCCACTGCGCCGCGCTCGACGCAACGTCGCGATCGGCTCGCTTGCCGCGAGCAGCCAAGCCAGCAAGTAGCGGGCGCTTACTCGCCGCGGTTACTCGCCGCGGTTACTCGTCGCTCTTGCCGAAGCCGAGGACCTCTTTGACCGGGCGATCGGTCGCGAGGTGGATGACCGCGAACGTGCCGCTCACGACGAGCGTGAAGATCACGAAGTACGCAAGGCGGGTCACGATGCGCTTGGCGACGGCGACGCGCGGATCGTGCTGTCCGTTTTGAATGGGTGCTTCGGTCATCGAGTTGGCGTGGCTCATGGAGGGCGTCTCGTGAGAGGGCTCGCGGCGCTATAGCAGTGAGGCAGGTCCCACGTGAAGCCGCACGTGAAGCGCGCGAAGTCGGTATGCTGCGCGCGATGCGAAGGCTGCGGAGGTGGTTGTTCCTGGCTTTCCTCCTTCTGGGGTCATTGATCGCGTGGGACCAGGGGGGGCTGCACGGAAATGCGCGCGCGCCTGATTCCAAAGCCACGAAGGCGCCGAAGAGCAAGACCGAAGAGCCTTCCAAGCAGGGCAGGACGTACAAGCCGGCTTCTTTCGTGGGGCCGTTCGCGTCTCCGGCGGCGTGCGCTGAAGCCTTGCGCGCGCGAGCTTCGCGCGTCGCTAGTAAGCCGAACGCTGCGGCCCGGATCGCGACCTGGAACGTGCGTTGGTTTCCGCGCGGCACGCCCGATGGACGCGACCCGACGCTGCGCACGAATCTCGATTGGCTGGCGTGCGCGATCGCGCTGCTCGATGCCGACGTGATCGCGCTGCAAGAGATCCTCGATGACATTGATGCGCGCGCAGCCGCGGTCGACCTGACGACGAAGCTGGATGCGCTGACGAAAGGCTCCTGGACGCTCGAGCTCGATGACTGCACCGGCGGAACGCGCCAACACGTGGGTCTGCTCTGGAATCGCAAGCGTGCAACGGTCGAAAAGGTTCGTTCGATCGGCGCGCTCAACCCAGCGGGCTCGGCGTGTGCGTCGGGGCTGCGCCCGGGCTTGGGTGCGCACGTGCGCTTCGCGGATGGGCAGGACGCGAACGTAGTCGTGCTGCACCTCGACAGCGGCCAGACCGCGCGCGACTTCGATCACCGCGCAGAGAGCGTGCGCGCATTCGAAGCAGCGCTCGCACCGCTGCGCGCGCGCGACCCGGACGTGATCGTGCTGGGCGATTACAACACGATGGGCTGCGATCGGTGTCAGCCGCAGGTGAGCGTCGAGCAGGAGGTCGCGACGCTCGATGCGCTGCTCGCGAGCGCTGCGCTCAAGCGCGTCGTGCCGCAGTCGAACGCATGTAGCCACTACTACCGCCGTCGCGCCGGAATGCTCGATCACATCGCGGTCGGCAGCGCGTTGCAGGCACATGCGCAGGTCGAATCTCACGGCATCTGCGCCGCGCTCGCGTGCAAAACGCCGCCGCGCGGCGAGCACCCGCTCGCGTGGGACGCGCTCAGCGATCACTGCCCGCTCGTGCTCGAGGTCTCGTCACGCGCGACTCGCGCGAGCGCGAACAAGCAGCGCGCGAGCGTTAAGAATTAGGGACGCACGGGGCCAGGCATCGGGACGGTGACGCCTGGCCCCGCGTGTTGATCAGCCAGCGACTCGAGCTTCGCCGTTGCGGGCGTCGATCGGAACCACGATTGAAACTTCGTGCGCTTGGGGAACAGGGTTCATGTCCCAACCGTGGATTGTGCAGCTGTTGATCGGTACAACTCACTCGAGCTCGAGCCGCGCGTTTGGTGTGCGGGTTCACGCGCGGCCAGGCTCACCGTGTTAATGTCGCTGGGTGCTCGAACCGTTTCGAAAAAGTGGATCCAGCCTGCCCATGCAGGTCGATCTGCTGAAAGCGAGCTGCTTTGCGAGGCGATGCGGAGCGTGAGAGCGTGCCCGCGCCATGGCCCCATCGCTCGAGCTCCCAAACCTTTCGGATCACCTGATCTTGGTCACCGGTGCCAATAGCGGCATCGGGTTCGAAGCGGCCGCAGCGTTTGCGGACGCGGGTGCGCGCGTGCTGCTCGGCTGTCGAAGCGCGGTGAAAGCCGAGCAGGCGATGGCCGCGATCCGCGTGCGCTCGCCGAAGAGCCAAATCGAGCATTTGCCGCTGGATCTCGCGAGCTTGAAGTCGGTCCGAGCGGCTGCGGAGCACGTGTGCGCGGCTCATCCGCGGCTCGACGTGCTGTGCAACAACGCGGGCGTGATGGCGGTGCCGCGAGCGCTCACCGAGGACGGCTTCGAGCTGCAGCTCGGAGTGAATCACTTCGGGCACTTCGCGCTGACCGGATTGCTGCTCGGCCCGCTGCTCGCGGCCAAGGCGGCGCGCGTCGTGACCGTCTCGAGCCAAGCCCACCGCATCGGCAAGATTTGCTTCGAGGATCTCGACGGTCACAA
>JAYUYY010000878.1:0-8447 GCA_043752225.1 Sandaracinaceae bacterium
CGACTTGGTGAAGCTCAGCGGACTCACAGGCGAAGAGTGCTTGCACTACGCGCTCAACTTGCCGACCAGCGTCGTCATCACCGGTTGCGACTCGATGCGCATCCTCGACCAAGCGCTCCGCGCCGCGCGCAGCTTCCACCCGCTCAGCGAGCCCGAGCGCGCCGCGATGCTCGCCAAAACCGAGAAGATCGCGCACGACGGCAAGCACGAAAAGTACAAGACCACGCATGTCTTCGACGGCACGGTCAAACACCCCGAGTGGCTGGGCTGAGCCGCGCCCTCGGACCGCGACCCACCGCCTCCCCCGCCCTGCCCCTGTGCCACCTGTCCGGGCCGGACTGCGCCTCGCCCGGCCCCAATTTTCCGCCGGGATGCTCACAAACCGGGCGTGCAGTAGGCGTTTACGCGCCCTTTCTGCTAAATGCGGCGTGCGAAATGCCCAGTCACGGGCGACCGCAACGGGTCACAGGAGAGCAGCGATGGCGCGACAGAATTACTTCAACACCCTGACGATGGCTGGAAGGCTCCAGCAGCTCCGCATGTGCCGCTTCATGGCGCGCAGCGAGTTCAATGGTGTCGAGAAGCTCAAGGGCAAGAAGGTCGTGATTGTAGGCTGCGGCGCGCAGGGCTTGAACCAAGGCCTCAACATGCGCGACTCCGGCCTCGACGTGAGCTACGCGCTCCGTAAGGACGCGATCGAGCAGAAGCGCATCAGCTGGAAGAACGCGACCGACAACGGCTTCAAGGTTGGCACGTACGAAGAGCTGATCCCGAGCGCGGACCTCGTGTGCAACCTCGCGCCCGACAAGCAACACGCCGACGTCGTCAGCAAGGTCATGCCGCTGATGAAGAAGAGCGCGTGCCTCGCCTACAGCCACGGCTTCAACATCGTGGAAGAGGGCCAGAAGATTCGCCCCGACCTTACAGTGGTGATGGTCGCGCCGAAGTGCCCGGGTACTGAGGTTCGCGAAGAGTACAAGCGTGGCTTCGGCGTGCCGACGCTGATCGCGGTGCACAAAGAGAACGATCCGAATGGCGATGGTTTCGAGATCGCAAAGGCGTATGCGGCCGCGACCGGTGGTGATCGCGCGGGCGTGCTCGAGTCGAGCTTCGTTGCCGAGGTGAAGAGCGACTTGATGGGCGAGCAAACGATCCTTTGCGGCATGCTGCAGACCGGCTCACTGCTCTGCTTCGACAAGATGGTCGCCGAGGGCGTCGAGCCCGGCTACGCGAGCAAGCTCGTGCAGTTCGGTTGGGAGACGATCACCGAAGCGCTCAAGCAGGGCGGCATCACGTTGATGATGGATCGCCTCAGCAACCCCGCGAAGCTCAAGGCCTTCGCGCTCGCCGAAGAGCTGCGCACGCTCATGCGCCCGCTGTTCGAGAAGCACCAGGACGACATCATCAGCGGCAAGTTCAGCGAGACGATGATGAAGGACTGGGACGCGAACGATAAAGACTTGCTCGGCTGGCGCGCCGCGACCAACGACACCACCTTCGAGCGCACCGCCGCAGGCGCCAATCAAATCGGGGAACAAGAATACTTCGACCACGCCGTGCTCATGGTCGCGATGGTCAAGGCCGGCGTCGAGCTCGCGTTCGAGTGCATGGTCGAGGTCGGCATGATGCCCGAGTCGGCCTATTACGAATCACTCCACGAGACGCCGCTGATCGCGAACCTGATCGCGCGCAAGAAGCTCTACGAGATGAACAAGGTGATCAGCGATACGGCCGAGTACGGCTGCTACCTGTTCAGCCACGCCGCCGTCCCGCTGCTCAAGGACTTCATGGCCAAGCAAGGCTCGGACGTGATCGGCAAGGCGTTCGGCAAGGGCACGCAGCAGGTCGACAACCGCCAGCTCTTGCAAGTGAACCAAGCGATCGCGACGCATCCCGTCGAGACGATCGGCGCCGTGCTGCGCGGGCATATGACCGCGATGAAGCAAATCGCCGTCGGCGGCTGAGCAGCAGCGTTCGCTACGCAATCAGTCGACCGTGCCGCGTGGGCGAAAGCCGCGCAGCACGGTCGATGTCGTTAATAGCTCCACCGCTCATGCCGTGCGGGCAGGCGGTTGAGCGCACGCCGGGCACGCCGGGCACGCCGGGGACGGTTTTCGCTTTTTCACATTCGGACACGCAACGCCGTCGCCGAGCGGACGATGTCCGCTGCATGCCGCGATATCGCAGACAGGTGGAACCCGGATCGGTTCAGCACCTTATCTCTCGCTTCGTCGACCACCGTTTCCAGTTTGACGAGGCAAGCGCTCGCGAGCAGTACCTCGCGCGCGCTCCCGCGGCGTTGCGACGCTCGGACTGGCGCCCGCTCGCGTTCGCGCTCATGAGCTCGCATGTGCACTGGGCGATGCGCGCGGGAGCGAGACCCTCAGCAAGCTTCGTCAAGCCGCTCCACGTGAGCTTCGCCAGTTGGGTGAATCGTTCTGGCGGACTTGGCCCAGTGTTCGCCGATCGACACCGCACGATTACGTGCCAGGGCGCAACCGCAGCCGCATTGCTCGCGTATGTGCACAACAATCCCGTGCGGGCGGGCCTGGTGCGCGACCCCGCGGAGAGTCTCTGGACGAGCCACCGCGCGTACATCGGCTTAGAGCCAGCGCCACCATGGCTCGACGTCGCGCAGGGGCTCTCGCTGTGCGGGTTCGATCCGACGCCGGATGGTCGTGCACGGTTCCACGATTTCGTGTGCGAGCGATCAGCCGAGCCGCGGAGCGTCGCCTTGAGCGGCGGCGATCTCGCGCAGCGTCGAGCAACCGCGCGTGCCACCACTGGGAGTCCGATCGAGCTCGTGTCTCCGACGGTTCGAGAAATCGGCGGTGAGCGCTCCGTCGAAACCGCGATCGTTTTTCCCTACCAATGTCCGCAACGTCAACCGTGGCGAGGCAGCCCCTTGGAGATCATCGATGTCGTCGCGTCGGTCGCGGGCGTTGCCAGCGAGGCACTTCGCTCGCGGTCACGCGTGCGCGCGGTTACCTCGGCTCGCAAGCTCGCGCTGCTGCTCTGGTGCAATGAGCTGACACGGTCGAGCTTGGAGATGGCCATGGCACTGGGCATCAGCGCGAGCGCAGCGTGCGGGTTGGTGGCACGGGCAAACACCCAAGCGCATGAGGATGCGATGCGTCTTGGTCAGCGGCTTCGAGCGGCGAGCCCGCGCGCGCCTGGCTTTTGAGAAAAGTGAATAAACGAAATCCGTCCCCTACGCTGCCCTACGCTGGGAGCAGATTGCGAAAGGGTTTATGCCGCTTCCACCGATACGCCCCGAAGTCGCGCGCATCGGTCGAGAAGATCCGTCCGTCGCCTGTCTCCTCGGCACAGATGACGAGCGACGCGTCCGCAAGATCCATCGGCAAGTCGCTGTACTTGTGCATCAGCTCGACCACGCGAGGCAGGTGATTCGGCGAGAGGTCGAAAACCTGGGCGGCTCCGGCATGAATGTCTGCAAGCCACTGCCGCACGATGGTCGATCCGCCCATGCGCTGAAGCAGATGGGTCGTCTCGGTCAACACCGGCCACGTCGTCATGAGCCCCTCGGCCGCGTGCTTGCGCGCAGCCGCGATGGCCCTCGCGTGATGCTTATCGGTGCGCACGATGAGCGCGACGAAAAAGCCTGTGTCCGCCAGGATCACTTCCGCCCGCCGTGTTTGTGCGAGTAGTCGATCGCCTCTTTGTACGACTCTGAGAGGTTGCGCGGCCCTGAGACCGCTCCGATGACGCCGCTGCGCTCGAAAATCGCGAGCGCGCTTTCGCGGGGCAGCGTCTTCTCATAGGCGCGCAGAGCCGCCTTCACGATCGCACTGGTGTTCTTGCCGGTCGCGGCGCGTACGCGGCGCAAGATCGCGCGTTCCTCTTCATCGAGCCGAGCGATGATGCGGGAGTCAGAATCGGGCTTGGCCATGCGTCATACGCTGCGTCAGACACAGCGCAGTGTCAAACGCCGTTGGCGGCGAGCTCACAGCTTGCTCGCGATGCGGTCGAGCAGCTCGCTTGGCGTGAACGGCTTGGTCACGAGATCTTTGCGCGGGTCGAAGGTTGGGCCAAGCGAGATGTCGCCGAGGAAGCCCGACATGAAGAGGCAGGGGACCGCCGGCCAATGCGCTTGCAAGAGCACGATCAGCTCGGGCCCGGTCATACCCGGCATGAGCACATCGGTGAGCACGAGCGCAGGCGCGTAGGTGTGCTCGGCGAGGTGCAAGGCCTCCGCACCGTCGCGCGCGACCACGACGTCGAAGCCACGATCCTCTAACAGCTGCTTGACGTACTTGCGCGCGCCGTCGTGGTCCTCGACCACCACGATGCGCCGGTTGCGACCTTCGAGCGTGGATTGCTCGGGCTGCGCGCGCTCCGTGTCGAGCACGAGCGGGCTGCGCGGCCAGCGCACGGTGAAGCGCGAGCCGCGACCGAGCTGCGAGTCTACCTCGATCGAGCCGCCAGACTCCGTAACGATGCCGTGCACGGTGGAGAGGCCGAGCCCTGTCCCTTGGTGGCGGCCTTTGGTGGTGAAGAACGGCTCGAACACGCGCGCCTGGACGCTCGCGTCCATGCCGGTGCCTGTGTCTTCGACCTCGAGCAGCACCGCGTGCTCGCTCGGCGCGCAACGCAGCGTGAGCGTGCCGCCTTCCGGCATCGCGTCGCGGGCGTTGCTCGCGAGGTTGATGATCACCTGCTCGATGCGTCCGGGGTCCGCGATGATCGAGCAACCCGGTTGCGCTTGCAGCTCGATGCGAATGCGTTCGCCGATCAAGCGCTTGAGCAAGCTCGTAGTCTCCTGCAGCGTGCGCGCGAGATCCATCGGCGTCGGCTGCAAGATGTCTTTGCGCGCAAAGGCGAGCAGCTGGCGCACCAACGTGGCGCCGCGCCGCTGCACCGCGACGATCTCGCCGCCGAATTCACGCGCACGCGGATCGGTCGAGGTCGAGAGCAGCGCGCCGTAGCCGCCGACCGCCGTTAGCAAGTTGTTGAAGTCGTGCGCGACGCCGCCCGCGAGCAAGCCCACGGCTTCGAGCTTCTGCGCGTGCTGCAGCTGCATCTGCAGGTCGCGCGCGCGCTGCTCGCTCTCCTGACTCTGGCGCAGCACCTGCGCGAACGAGCGCAGGAACGCCGCGACCATCGCGGTCACGGCGACGACCACGGCCTCGAGCGTAAGCAGGAAATGCCCGATGCCCGGCGTGTCGAAACCGGGGCCGAGCCCTGTGACCTGCGCGAGCCACAGCATGAGCGGCGCGCTGAGCATCAGCCCGCCCGCGGCCCAGAACGCCGCGTGTCCGCCGAACAAGAGCCCCATCGCAACCACGAACGCAGGCGCGATCAGCCCCGCCGAGCCGAGCAGCGGCCAGCTGAGCGTGAGCAGCGAATAGTGCAGATCGACGAGCACACCCGCGAGCGGCACCACGCCGGCCGCACGCGGATAGCCACGCGCGAGCAGCCCGAGCGCCACGAAATCTGCGAGGACCATGTACGGGTCGCTCGTGCGCAGCAGCGCCGCGAAGCCGTGATGGCTCGTCAGCCACACGCAGCTCGCCCCGTACCCGAACAGGCTGACCAAGATGCCCACGAGCACCCAGCGGCGGTACTCGCCAGGATGATCGCGGCGCAGTGCTTCGAGCGTGAGATCGAAGCGCAAGGTGCGCGGTTCCTCTGTCAAAAACGAAGCCCCCTTCGAGTGCCCGCCGAGCGCGCGGCGCGGCCGAGTTGTAGTCGCTTGCGAGCGCGAAACAACGCCCCGCGTACCAATTCACGGCATGGAGCAAGCACGGCCCTGGTAGCGCGCGGTCGATGGCGGTGCTCGCTGTCCCGCACTACCGAGCCAAGACGATGCGCAGACCGTTCGGCTTTGCTTCCAAGCGGTAGTCGAACGGCTCGCTCAGCCAAACGCGAACGCGCGTGCCGCGCTCGAACGGCGCGACGTCCACGCGCCGCACACCGTGATGATTGACGGGGTAGCGCTCCGCGTGCAGCGGACCGTGCGCCGCGGGCAGATCGATCGAGATACCGGGCGGCTTGCCCACTCGAAACGCGTGCAGACCTTTCGTCTCACCCTCGAGCGGCACGAAGATCTCCGAGCGATCGCGCCGCCACTTGAACGATGGCGGTGAGCTCAACGAGAGCGGCAAGCCGCGCCCGCTCGGCAGCACGGCCTCCGATGGCTGTACGCCGGCTACAGGCTCGCGTGCGCGCTGCGTCGTGCGCGCGCTGTTCTCGTTTGAGATCGGCGGCGCGGGCATGATGCGGATCGAGGCCTGCACCGCCGGATCGATCTGGTAGCGCATGAACGCGCCCGTACCAAACGCAGCCAACGCCAACATCCCGATCACCGTAAGCCGCAGCGGCAGCGGATCGATCCGCGCGCGCATCGTCTGGATCATGCTTGCGACCGGCGTGTCGCGCAGCGTGGCGTCGACCTCGACTGCCTGCGGCGTCGCGTCTCCGCGAGCGGTGTCTTCGAGCGGCGCCGCTTCATTCAGGGAGACATCGACGATCACATCGTCGCGCACGTCCGCGTCGTGAATGCGCACGCTCGCCAGCGCCGGGTTGTGCGACGCATCGCGCGACGCGGCCTTCGCCGCATCGTGCACCGCGCGAGGATCACGCACGCGAATGCCGACTTGCAGCGCCGGCATGCCCTCGAGCTGCGCCAACCGCACGCTGTCCACGTGCCCCTGAAACGTTGCGCCCGCATGATCAAACGCGAAACGCACCGCGGTATCACGCCGCAGGATCGGCAAAGGTGCCGTCAGCGCGAGCCCGGATCGCGTGAGCTGCGCGAGCGCGCTCAACGTATCGGGCCGACCTTCGAAGCGCAGCTGCACGCGATGCGGATGCGTCTTGCCGAGCGCGAGCAAGCGCCGCATCAGCCCCGCGTCTTCATCGCTCGGCGTCAGAAAGCGAATGCCCACGCGCCGCATGCCATCCGCGCCCGTTCGCTCCCACGCCACGCTGCCGACGACGTAGAGCTGCCGACCGCCCACGCGCATGCTGCATGTAACCGCAGCGCCGAGCCGCAACGGCAGCGGCGTCACGAGCGCCATTCCGCCTTCGCTGAGATCGAGCGAGTGCGCGAGCAACGGCACGAAGCACGGCTCGCGATCGCTCCACTCGCCGGAGAGCCGCACCGACGCGCTGTACGCGACACGCGGTTGTCGACGCGGATCCGAGACGTCGGAAGACACAGCCATGGCTACTCGATCCGCCCCCAGCTCACGCTAAGCGCCACACCGCCGCCGCAAGCGGCCCAAGCACCCGGCCACTAGCTACAGCGCGCAAGACCCTACCGCAACTCCATTCTTTCTGGGTTTTGGGGACATCGCAGAACGCCGATCACTCGGTTAGCTTCTTCTCGCGCGCGAGGACCCGCGCGCTCCAAAAAAACCATGCCCTACGCAACTGGCCGAACCTTCCACGACGCCGACTCTCACGTGATGGAGACCCCCGAGTTCTTCCATCCGTTCGCAGACCCCGACGTGCGCGCCAAGATGCAGCCTGTTTTTGTCAAAAGCGTCGCGCCAGGCGAGGAGACCTTCATCGAGAAGCTCGCGCGCTCGCACCGCGATCCCGAGTACCGCGCGCACGACGAAGCGGAGATCATGCTCCGCAAAAACTGGAAGGCGACCGGCTCGTTCATCAAAGAGGATCGCCCCGCCGCGCTCGACCTGCTCGGCTTCTCCTCGCAGCTCGTCTTCAACACGTTCTTGAACAAGCACCTCGTCGACTCCGAGCACAAGGACGACCTGCATTTCGCGTACGGCCTCGCGCGCGCGCACAACCGCGCGATGGTCGACTTCTGCTCCGTCGACAAGCGGCTCTTGCCGGTCGGCTATGTCCCGCTCGCCGACTTCGAGCACGCTGAACGGATCGCGCGCGAAGCGCTCGCGCTCGGCTGCAAGGCGTTGATGGTTCCTTCGGCGTGCCCGCGCGGCCACTCACCCAGCCACACCGGCCTCTTTCCGGTTTGGGCGCAGGCGCAAGAAGCGGGCGTACCCGTGGTGTTCCACGTCGGCGGCGGCGGCCAGCTGCTCGACCCCAACTACTTCGTAAATGGCTTGCCCGAGATCAAAGACTTCCACGGCGGCGCCGAGAACTTCCGCTCGGTAGACTTCATGGCGATCCCCTACCCGCCCATGCAAACGCTCGCGACCCTTATATTGGATCGCATCTTCGATCATTTCCCGAAGCTCAAAGTCGGCGTGATCGAGCAAGGCGCGTCATGGCTGCCCGGTCTGATGCGTATGCTCGACGCGGCGCACGACGCGTTCCGCAAGAACGAAGAGCGCCTGCAGAAGCTCGAGCTCAAGCCGAGCGAGTACGTGCGCCGGCAGATCCGCGTGACGCCTTACCCGCACGAAGACGTCGCGTGGATCATTCAAAACACCGGCGACGAAGTGTGCTTGTTCTCCTCGGACTACCCGCACGTCGAAGGCGGCCGCCATCCGCTCAAG
>JAYUYY010000879.1:0-3329 GCA_043752225.1 Sandaracinaceae bacterium
GGCCTTCGATGCCGCCGACGTGGTCGAGGTGGTGGTGGGTTAGCCAGATCGCGGCGAGGCCGAGCTGCTCGCGCTCGAGGACTTCGGCAACGGGGGCGCTCTCCGAAGGGTCGACGACGACGGCATGCGTCGCGCCGCACAAGGCGTAAGCGTAGTTGTCCTGCAAACAGGGAATGGCCAAGACGCGCATGGCCGGAGCGTCGCGCAAGGCGCGTAATCCCTCAACCTGGGTTGCTGGTGGGTGGGGTCTTGCGGCGGCGGTCGAGCGGGTTTGATGAGCGGGTTTGGCGAGCGGCTCGGTAAAAGCTGGTGCGCGGATTTCGCGGCTTGCGCGGGCTCGGCTAGTATCCCGGCCATGCTCGTCCCATCGGTTCGGTTGCCCGTGTTTGCCGGTGCGGCGCTCGCCTTTGCGGCGCTCTCGTTCGCTGCGCCCGCGCTCGCTCAAGGCTCTGCGGTCGTGGTGCTCGGCGTGCGCTCGGTCGAGGGTGACGACGACGTCGCGCACGACCTGACGAACGCGCTGCGCGAGTCGGCGCAGGCGGTCGGGACCTGGCAGGTTTCACCCACCGCGGTCTCGATGGCGCAGATGGCGCTCGCGCACGGCTGCGAAGAGGTCGATGCATCGTGCCTCGCGGACATCGCCAAGGGGCTGCGCGCAGACTTGGTCGTCTACGGCACGCTGCGCCGCAGCAGCGCGCGTGAGGACTACGATTTCGCGTTCAACCTGAACCTCTTCGATGCGGCGTCGGGCGCGATCGTGCGCGGTGTCGACGACACGATCCCGCGCAATCAAACGACGAAGGGCTCGCTCGGTCCGCGTGCGAAGCGGCTGATCGGTCGGCTGTCCGGCACCGGCGATGGCTCGTCGCTGGGCTCGATCTCGGTCGAGTCGAACGTCGCGGGCGCGGACGTGCTGATCAATGAGCAACCAGTCGGCAGCCTGGAGAACGGCGCGCTGCAGTTCGAAGGCCTGCAAGCGGGCGCGTACCGGGTCGAGGTTCGAACGCATGGCTACGCGCCGTACGTGACCACGGTGCAGGTGAAAGACGGCCAGCAGGCGCACGTGAAAGCCGAGCTCCATCCGGGCTCGAGTGAGCGCGATCCGATGGCCGAGTGGGAGGACTCGGGCGAGGCGCCGAACGTCGGCCACGGCCAGCGCTGGCTGGGCTGGACGCTGATCGGCGTAGGCGGCGCAGCGCTGATCGGTACGGCGATCTCGTGGGTCGAGATCGTGACGATCGACCAGGACGATCGGCTGGCGCGCTACAGCGATCTGGTCGCGACGAGCAACCGCCTGGCCGCGGCGCGTGGCGAGCCGCTGGTCGAGGATTTCTGCGAGCCGGCTGCGGCTGGAATCACCTACGCGCCGGATGGCGTCACGTCGAGCGAGCTGCAGGACGTGCAGGACCTCTGCTCCAAAGCCGATCTCTGGGAAGTGCTGCAGTACGTGTTTCTAGGCACCGCGGTCGTCGCGGGCGCGGGCGGCGTGATCGTGCTGATGACGGCCGGTGATCGCGGCGTCGAGCGCGCGAGCACCGACAGCAGCGAGCTCCCGCGCTTCGCGTTGCAGCCGAAGCTGGGCATGGACCACGCGGCTGTTTCCGCGACGCTGCGTTTCTAGTTTTTCGAAACCCGCGTTCGAAGCTGAGCATGCGCATCGTCGGCGGAGCGTTTTCAGGGCGAACGCTGCCCGGCAAGCCACCGGAAGGCACGCGGCCGACTTCGGATCGCGTGCGTGAAGCGATCGCGTCTGCGCTCAACGCGCGCGGGCTGATGCGCGACGCGCACGTGCTCGAGCTGTATGCAGGCACGGGCGCGCTCGGGCTCGAGACGATCTCCTGGGGTGCAGAGCGGCTGGTCGCGGTCGACGAGAATCCGGACGCGCTGCGCTGCGTGCGCATGAACGCGGACGCGCTCGGCCTGGGCTTAGAGGTCGCAACGCTCAAGCTCAACCTCGGTCCGCGCAATGCGCAAAAGGCGGCCGAGCGCATCGCAAAGGCGTGCACGGCGCTCGTGAGCCTCGTGCTCGCGGACCCGCCGTACGCGGAAATCGCAGCGTTATCGCCGCTGCTCGAGGCGCTCGCGCAGCGCGGCGTGCTGGCTCCGCAAGCGGCGGTGGTGATCGAGCATGCGCGCAAGACGGTGGTGGCCCCGCCGGCAGGTTTCATCGAGGTGACGCGCTACGGATATGGGGACACGGCCGTGTTGCTCGCCGAATGGCCAGGCTGACTCGAGCTTCTGAACGGTTTGAGCACGCTTTCGGAGCGTTCCGCGCTTTGAGGTTGGATCGCCGACTCTGTTACCCTGCCTGGTGTCCGTGACGCGATGAGCACGACGCGATGAGCACGACGCGATGAGCACGCGAACGCCGAAAGCCGCGCGCGCGCATTCGAAGGAGCAAGCAGTGTCCGCAGCGATCTACGCAGGTACGTTCGATCCGATCACCAACGGACACGTCAGCATCATCCGCAGCGGGCTCGTCGCGTTCGATCAGATCATCGTCGCGGTGCTCACGAACACGAAGAAGACGCCGCTCTTCACGGTGGACGAGCGCGTCGAGATGATCCGCGACGCGACCAAAGGCGATCCGCGCGTCGAGATCGATCGCTTCGACGACGGCCTCTTGGTCGAGTACGCGAAGAAGAAGAACGTGCGCGTCGTGCTGCGCGGCTTGCGCGCGGTCGGCGATTTCGAACACGAGCTTCAGCTGGCCAACATGAACCGGCACCTCGATCCGAACATCGAGACCTTCTTCATCATGGCGAGCGACTACTTCTTCGTCAGCTCGAGCTTGATCAAAGAGGCCGCGTCGCTCGGCGGCGACGTGCGCGGCGTCGTGACCGACTTGGTCGCCAAGAAGTTGCGCGACAAGTTCGGGCGCAAAAGTGGTCCCGCGACGTAGCCCTGCACGCGTAGCTCGTTCAAAACGAGCCGCATCGCAGGCACCGCCGCAACGCTGACGCGGCCGGCGCGCAGCTCGTCGAGGGTGGCATCACCGTTCGCGATCGCGTGCTGCACGCGCAAGTAGCCGAGCAGATAGGACGCGTCGCGCGCCACACCGCCGCCGCGATACGCGCGCTCTGCGATCGCGATCGCTTCCGCAGGCGTGAAGCGCTCTTCGAGCAAGAGCTTGTACGCGGTCTCCGAGAAGCTCGCGCCGGCGTGCATCCAGTCGGTCGCGAGCACGCGCCCGCCGAGCACGCGCATGCGCGTGCCGTCCATCACGCCGTGCTTGGCCTCGAGGTAGAGCGCTACGCCTTCTTGATCGGCGAACGAGCCGGCCGTGCCCCACTCGAACAAGCGCAACGGTTGAAGCCGCCCGTTGTGCG
>JAYUYY010000880.1:0-3328 GCA_043752225.1 Sandaracinaceae bacterium
GAGCTCGTCGGCACGGGCTGCACTTCGACCGGCTTCGGCGGGTTCTAATAGCGGCTAGGGTGCTCGCGGCGTTCGCATAGCGGCGCGTGCAAGCGCGAGCTTACGAGCCTCGAGCACCGGTCCCGTGCGCGAGAAGACGTCGGCCACCTCGCCTTGAACGATCAGCTGCCAGTGATCGTTGGGCCGCATGCGTCCGCGGTGCCAGATCAAGAGATCGATGCCGAAGCGCGCGTGCGCGACGTCGGCGACAACCTCGGCCCGCGTGTTCTTTTCGCGGCGCAAGATCTCCCTGACCTCGGGGCCGAACGTGACGCGGCTGTCGCTCATCACGGTCACCGCGGGATGCAGCGCGTACAGCGTGTAGCCGCCCCAGATGGTTTGGTTGAACGCGCGGCCGTGAATGCCGGCGCGCGCGAGCGCAGCGAGCTCTGCGACCGGAAACGCGCGCGGATGCAGCGTGGTGGTCCACGGATTGATGAACGGGCTTACGTAGCGCGGCACGACCTCACCGAGCAGAACGAGCGCGAGCACGCCGGACGCGAGCGATGCATTGCGCAACGTGAGCCAGTGCATCGGCAGTCGCCGCGAGAGCTCGGGCCATACCAGCGCGAGCGCGAACGGCGCGTAGTAGACGAGCCGCGCCAGCCACACCGCGCCGAACGCGAGGCCGAGCGCAGACAACAGCACCGGATAACGAGCGCGCGTGGGCGACGACAACCACGCGAGCAACACCGCGGCGAGCGCTATCAGCGAGCAGCCGAACGCGAGCATGCCCGAGTAGCCGAGCTGTATGAGCGCCCACGACGGCGCGAGCTCAGGCACGAATTCCTTCCACTGATCTTGGACCCGCAGCACATGCACGATGCCTGGAGCCGAGCCGGGTACGATCAACACACCGACCAGCGTCGCGAGGGTCGCGAACAGCGCGTTGCGGCGCGTGATCACGCCCTCGCCTGCGTCTTCGCCGGCAACCCACCATGTGCCGACGACCGCTACGAGCCACAAGGAGCCCATCGAGTGGAACGCGCTCCACACCGCAGCGGTAGCGAACAGCGCGAGCCACGTCTTGCGATCGCCGAGCTTCAACGTGCCAGCTGCAGCCGGCAGCAACACCAGCGCTTCCAAGAACAGGTTGATGACGTGCGGGCGCGGGCGCACGCGCGCTTCGAAGGTGATGAACGTGAGCGCGAGCAACAGCACGGTCGCGGCATCGCTGCCAGTGATCTGGCGAAAGCGCCTGCGCATGCAGACGAACGCGATCGCGATCACGGCGCTGTGCAAAACGTTGAGGCCGTAGAGACCGACGAAGCGGTGCAGCTCGGCGACGAGCAGCTCGTAGCCGATTTGAAAGGGCGTCCACGGAGCGTCGGGCGTCGCCGACGACAGCACGTCGGTCGAGGGCAAGCCGTTTGCGAGCAGCTCGCGGCCGATCGCCACGTGGATGAAGATGTCGATGTCCCAGATCGGACGGAGCGTCCACGCGAGCACGGCGATCCCGAACAGCGCCTCGAACGCCGTGAGTCGTGTGCGCGTGTGCGTCATCTCAGTTTCGTCGGGCGGTGAGCGGGACGCGGAACGCGACCGGGCCCGGTTGCTCGCCGAACTGCATAGCGCTGGTCGCAGACGCGACGCACAAGCCTACGGCGCTCTGCGCGACCTCGCTCGGGCTCACGGTCGCGCGCTTCACTGCGCCGGTCGGATCGATCTCGATGCGCACCGCGAGCTCGGCTTCCGCGGGCAGCGCTTCGATGTTCTTGCTCAGGCATTCGACGACGCGCGCCTTTTGCTGATCGAACGCGCGCGCGAGCGTGCGCCCGGGATCGTTCACCGGCTTCTGGTCGCGGATCGGCGGACGCGTAGGCGTGCGCACGGCCGTGGGCTTGCGCTTGGGATCGAGCGGCTCTGCGGTCTGGGCGATGGCCGAGTCGGCTGCGGGGCTCGCGGGCACTGCGACTCGAGGTGGGCTGAGCGCGGGAGCCGCCGGCGTTGCGCCGCTGTGAACGACGATCCAGCCCTGGCCTCGTGTGGGCAGCGGTCGGGTTTCGCGCACGAGCACGAAGGTGAGCACGCCGGCCACCGCGACCGCTGCGACCAGCACCGCGGCCAGCACGATGCGTCGATCGCTGCCGCCGATCTGTGCGACCTGCGTCGCGTTCGCCGCCGCTCGCACCTCGGGGACGAGCTCGTTGAGCGTCGTGTCCATGTTGCGATCGCTCGCGTCGAGCTGGCCTGGAGCGGAAGGCAAGAGCGGGATCGCGCCTTGCGCGAGCAAGCCGTCCCACGCAGCGCGCAGCGCCGAGTGCATCGCTGCCGCGCTCTCGAAGCGCGCGGCGCGATCTTTGGCCATCGCCCGCTCGACCACTTTCGAGAGCGCGCTCGAGAGCTGCGGCATGCGCGTCTCGAGCGGCGTAGCGTTGCCCGCCATCACCATGATCATCAGGTCGCCGTCGTTCTTCGATTCGAACGGCGGCCTGCCCCAGAGCGCCTCGTACATCACGACGCCGAGGCTGTAGAGATCGGTTAGCAAGTCGACGTCGGCGAGGCCGCGCGCTTGTTCGGGCGACATGTACTCGGGCGTGCCCACGAGCCGGCCTTCGCGCGTCGTCACCGCCGAGCGCAGGCCCGTGCTCTTGTCGGCCGCGCGCGAGATGCCGAAGTCGAGCAGCTTGGGCACTTCGGCGGCGCCGACCTTCGCGAGGAAGATGTTCTCGGGCTTCAGGTCGCGATGCACGATCCCGGTCGCGTGCACCGCGGCGAGGCCTTCGAGACAGCTGAGCGTGATGCTCACGACCTCGCCGACCTGGAAGCGATAGCCACGCGCGTAGCGATCGGCCATCGCTTCGCCGTCGAGCGCTTCCATCACCATGTAGGGCGCGCCTTCGTTGTGTGTTCCGAAGTCGAGCACCTGCACGATGTTCGGGTGCCGAATCGATGCCGCGATCCGCGCCTCGCGTAGGAACGCTTCAGCCGTCGCGGGCGTGAGTCGCGGCCCGCTCCAGAGCAGCTTCACAGCGACGGGCCGCTCGAGGCGCTCGTCCTGCGCCAAGTACACGGCTGCCATCCCACCTTCGCCGAGCAGGCGTTGCAGGCGATACCGACCGTCGATTCGATCTCCGACGTTCATGCGACGCGGGGGGAGGTGCCGGTGGGGGGAGTAACCCGCAGGACCCGTCTCATGCGAGAGCCCAAGTCGGTCCTGCCGGACAAGGCGCCAAGGTAGCACGGAGCATCGGCCGCTCCGGAGTCCACGGCAGACATTCACCCAGTCGAGCGCTTGGCCTTCGATCGGCGGCATCCGCCGGGACTTTGACCCGCGCTTCCTAGCAAC
>JAYUYY010000881.1:0-3325 GCA_043752225.1 Sandaracinaceae bacterium
TGTGCGAAAACCGGCTCGGCTACGGCAACTTGTGCCGGCTGATCTCGCGCGGCCGGCTGCGCAGCAAAAAGGGCGAATCGAGCGCGACGTTCGCAGAGCTGCGCGAGCTCGGGGCAGGGCTCGTCGTGCTGTGTCCGGAGCCCGCGCTGATCGAGCAGCTGCACGAGCCGTTTCGAAAGAGCCTCTACGCGCTCGTCACGCGCCACTTGCGGGCGGACGAAAGGCCGCGCGAACGAGCGTTGCGCGAAGCGGCGCGGACGTATGGTGTGCCGGTCGTCGGCAACACTGAGGTGCTCTATCACACCGTCGCGCGCAAGCCGCTGCAAGACGTGCTGGCGTGCATTCGCAGCGGCAAGGTTCTTAGTGATGCCGGCCAGGTGATCCGCCAAAATTCCGAGCACGATCTCAAGAGCGTCCACGCGATGCGCGGGCTGTTCGCCGATGATCCCGCGGCCTTGTCGCGCACGCTCGAGATCGCAGAGCGCTGCGCGTTCTCGCTCGCCGAGCTGCGTTACCGCTATCCGGGCGAGAAGCTCCCGAACGGCAAGACCGAATCGGATTGGCTGCGTCAGCTGGCGTTCGCGGGCGCGGAGAAGCACTTTCCGTTCGGCGTGTCCGAGGAGATGCGCGCGCAGATCGAGAAGGAGCTCAAGATCATCCACACGCTCGAGTACGGCGGTTACTTCCTCACGATGTGGGAGATCGTTCAATTCTGTAAGAGTCACCAGATCCTGTGCCAAGGCCGCGGCAGCGCCGCCAACAGCGTGGTGTGTTTTTGTTTGGGCGTGACCGCGGTCGATCCGATCAAGCTCGATCTATTGTTCGAGCGCTTCTTGAGCCTCGAGCGCGCCGAGCCGCCCGACATCGATCTCGACATCGAGCACGAGCGCCGCGAAGAGGTCATCCAATGGGTCTACGAGCGTTACGGCCGCAGGCACGCTGCGATGGTCGCGAACGTCGTGCGCTATCGGCTGCGCTCGGCGATGCGCGACGTCGGCAAGGTGCTCGGGATGCCCAGCACCGCGCTCGATCGGCTGAGCAAGCTGATGGGCGGGCGCTTCGAAGATTTGGGCGACGAAGCGCTGGTGCATGCCGGGCTCGATCCCGCAGCGCCCGTGCAGCAAAAATTTTTGCAGGTCGTGGAAGAGATCCAAGAGCTGCCGCGGCACCTCTCGATCCATCCGGGCGGCTTTCTCCTGGGACACGAGCCGGTCGACACCGTGGTGCCGATCGAACCGGCCACGATGCAGGACCGCACCGTCATTCAGTGGGACAAATACGCGGTCGAGGACCTGGGCCTCTTCAAGGTAGATCTATTAGGCCTCGGCGCGCTGACACAGATCCACCAGTGCTTCGATTTGCTGCGCGTGCACAAGCGCGTCGACCTGAGCATGGCGACGATCCCACACGATGATGAGTCGACCTACGAGCTGATCACGCGCGGCGACACGATCGGTGTCTTTCAGATCGAGTCGCGTGCGCAGATGTCGATGCTGCCGCGGCTCAAGCCGCAGTCTTTCTATGACCTGGTGATCGAGGTCGCGATCGTTCGACCGGGCCCGATTCAAGGCAACATGGTGCATCCGTACTTGCGGCGTCGAAACGGCGAAGAGCCCGAGGAGTACCCGCACCCGGCGCTCGAGCGCGCGCTCAAAAAGACGTTGGGCGTGCCGATCTTTCAGGAACAGGTGATGAAGATCGCGGTGCTGGTAGGCGGCTACACGCCCGGCGAGTCCGATCAGCTGCGGCGCGACATGGCGGCGTGGAAGTCGTCGGGGCGGATCGAGCGTCACCACGATCGCTTGGTGAGCCAGATGATCGAGAGCGGCATCACGCAGGAGTTCGCGGAGCGGATCTTCTCGCAGATCCGCGGCTTCGGTGAGTACGGCTTTCCGGAGAGCCACGCAGCGAGCTTCGCGCTGATCGCATACGTGACCGCGTACTTGCGCTGCCACTTTCCGGCGGCGTTCACGTGCTCGCTGCTCAACGCGCAGCCGATGGGCTTCTATGCACCCGCGACGCTGGTCGAGGATGCCAAGCGGCGGGGCGTGCCGGTGTTGCCGATCGACGTGCAGAAGAGCGCATGGGAATGCACGCTCGAAGCGGATGCGAAGGACAGCGAGTTGCTCGGTGTGCGGATGGGGCTGCGCTACGTGAAAGGGATCGGTGCGCGCGAGCAGAGCGCTTTTGCGAAGGCGCCACCGCCGTATCGCAGCCTCGAGGATCTGATCAGCCGCACGAAGCTGAATCGCGGCGCGTATCAGAAGCTCGCGGAAGCCGGGGCGCTCGACGCGATCACGCTCGGCCGGCGCGACGCGATCTGGGCGCTGCGCGAGGTGTTCTCGCGGATCGATGATGCGCTCTCGCTAGGCCCTGCAGAGCACGCCGGCAGCAGTGATGCGGTGGCATTCACCGAGCTGCACGCGGTGGAAGAAGTGCTCTGGGACTATCGGCGCAGCCAGCACAGCACACGCGGCCATCCGATCGAGAGCTTGCGCGCGGAGCTCGCGCGCGAAGGCATGCCGACCGCACGCGAGCTGAACGCGATGCGCGACGGAACGCACACGCGCTACGTGGGCATGACGATTTGCCGTCAACGTCCCGGCACGAAATCCGGCGTGACGTTCTATACGCTGGAAGACGAGACGGGCTTTGTGAACCTGGTGGTGTGGCGCCAAGTCTTCGACGCCCACACGGTGCTCGCGCGCACGGCGCTGTTGCTCGGCGTGAGCGGGAAGATCCAATCGGAGAGCGGGGTCATTCATTTGATCGCGGATACGCTTTGGGAGCCAAACCTATCGTTTCTTCCCGAAGGCACCACGACGCGTAACTTCCACTGATGCGCCGTCCTCGATCACCTCGAGCACCTCGATCACCTCGGGGCGAGGACCATCTGATGGTTGCCCGCGCCCGGTGCCACCATGGGTAGCACCATCTCCGCGGTCGAGATCGGCACATGGATGAGGCGTGGACCGCGCTTGGCGAGCCACGGGTGTATCTCGCTTGGATCGCGGATCGATATCGCTTCGATGCCGAACGCGCGCGCGACTGCGACGAAGTCCGTGCGGCGCTCGAACGCGGCCGCGCTGAGCCTGCGATCGTAGAAGAGCGTCTGCTGTTGCCGTACGAGCCCCAAGCATTGGTTGTCGAGCACGATGATCGCGACGTCGAGCTCGAGCTCGGCAAGCGTCGCGAGCTCCTGGATGTTGAGCAGCAGCGAGCCATCGCCGGTCACGCACCACACGCGGGCTCCGGTTTCGAGCGCCGCGCCGATCGCTGCGGGCAAGCCAAAGCCCATGGTGCCGAGCCCGCCGGAGGTCATCCA
>JAYUYY010000882.1:0-3320 GCA_043752225.1 Sandaracinaceae bacterium
GTCCGGCGGCGGTGATGGGGATGGGGACGGCAACGCCGGCAATGGCGGGGATGGCGATGGTGACGGCGGAGTCGACGGCGACGGCGGCGTAGACGATTCGGTCACGCGCTGCGAGCTGGGAGAAGACGACGTGCACGAGGTCTCGGTGCCGATCGTGGAGAGCGGCTTCGAGATCGTGCCCGGACCGACCGGCTTTGGCCTCGCGTACTCGAACGAAGCGAATTGCAATCAAGCACTCGAGGGCGTGCGCGTGCTATCGCGCGGCCCGTTCGCCGCTGCGACGCCGCTCACGGAGGACGACTGCCGCAGCGTGCTCGATGTCGGGTTGACGCAAACCGGTCAGGGCTTTCAAGTCGCGTACACCGACAACTCGACCGACACGATCGAGCTGCACACCCGCGAGCTCGACGAAGACATGCAGATCATCGCGGCCGAGCCGCCTCGCCAGGTCACGAACAACAGCCTGTTCGAGCGTAGGCCTGTGATGGCCGAGGTCGCGGGCACGCCGATGGTGGCGTGGATTTCGGAGAGCAGCGGCAAACGCGGTATCGCCGTCGAGCTCATCGAAGAAGACGTCGCTCACTTCGATCCAGTCGATCGCGACGATGGGCACTTCCCAATCGAGCTCGACCTCGCGGCGATCGGAACCGGTGCCGGGTTGGTGTGGATCGACGACAGCGCGATGCGCGGCATTTGGTACCAAGCGTTGACCGCGCGCGGAGCCGGCAGCGGCGCTGCGCACTTGCTCAACAGCTTTGCCGCGCCCGGCAGCACGGTCGACATCGCGCATCGCCGCTACGATGGCGGCGGCATCGTCTACTCGCTCAGCATCGATCTCGCGGGCTCGGAGCTGCGCTTTCAACGCCTCGCGGAAGACGGCGCGCTGCGCGGCGACGCGATCAAGGTCATCTCGCAACCGCTGCAGGCCAAAGATGCCGGGATCGCAAGCTTGGGAGGCGGCTACGTCATCGCGTATCGGGCATTGCCCGACGGCGAGACCATCACCGAGCCCCAGGTCCGCGTCGTGTTCATTACCAAGTACGGCCGCGTTCCGCGCGATGCGGCCGGCAAAGTCGCGAGCTTCCTGGTCGCGCCCGCCGAGCGCGACGGCAGCCGGGTGCATGTCGCTACCTCGACCGAGGGCCAGCTTCTGCTCGCTTTCGTCGATGGCGACCCGAGCAACGGCGCGAGCACGCTGCGCTTGGTCCGGCGCAGTCTCGCTTGCCCGCAGTGAACGGAAGACATGGTAATCTGCTCGCCCGGTGTTGAAGCGCAGACGCAAGCACGCGGCCGAAGCGGGCGCGGCTCACGAGCCTGCGAAGGCGCACGCTGAGCCCAGCTCTGAGGCCAACGCGCAGTCCAACCCGCACCTCGAGCCGCCCAAGTCGCAGCCCGAAGAGCTCGACCCTGAGGACCTCGAGCTCCAAGAGCTCGAATCGCACGAGCAGCAATCGGATGTCTGGGTCGGCCGCGCGCTGCACGGCGGCTATCGGATCGATGCGCGGCTCGGCGCCGGAGGCGTAGGCGCGGTCTATCGCGGCACGCAGCTCCGGCTCGAGCGCCCGGTCGCGATCAAGATCTTGCACGAAGGCCTGCATCCATCCTTTGCGGCGCGCTTCGAGCGCGAGGCGATGGCGCTGGCGGCGCTGCGTCATCCGAACATCGTGACGGTTACGGATTACGGCGTGGACAAGCGAAACGACGCAGCCGGCGTCGAGCACGACACGCCATTCATCGTGATGGAGCTGCTCGAGGGCGAGACGCTGCACTACCAATTGACGCAAGGCCCGCTCGCCCCGCAGCGCGTGTTCGAGCTCGCGCGAGATCTGTTGCGCGCGCTCTCCTTCGTGCACGAGCAAGGCCTGGTCCACCGCGATCTCAAGCCCGGCAACATCTTCCTCGAAAAGCTGCCGCACGATGAGCAGCGCCTGCGTTTGCTCGACTTCGGTCTCGCCAAGTTCATCGACGGCTCGCGTGGCTCCGGCGAGGTCGTCACGCGCCAAGGCGACATCGTCGGCACGCCCGCGTACATGGCGCCCGAGCAAATCGCCGGCGACGTGGTGGACGCGCGAACCGACACCTATGCGGTCGGCGTCGTGCTGTTCCAGATGCTGGCCGGGCGCACGCCGTATGAAGGCGCCGCGGTCGACATGCTGACCAGCCACCTGGTCTCGCCGGTGCCTTCGCTCAAGCAAAAGCGCCCGAGCGTCACGGCGCGCCCGGAGCTCGAGGCCTTGCTCGCGCGCGCGCTGAGCAAGCAACGCGATGCGCGCTTTCAGACCTGCACGGAGATGCTCAACGCGCTCGAGGCGATCGAGCAGCCGTGGCTGCAGCACGACGAGAGCGCGGAAAAGGACCCCGCCTTCATGCGCACGATGCAAGGGCCCGCGCGCGATGATTCGCACGGCGCGTCGCACGCTGGAACTACGTTGCTGCACGGCAGCGAGCCGAGCACTGCGATCATGCTGCGGCGCGTGCAGCGGATGGTGCCGATCGCTGCCGGCGTGTTCGGGCTGCTGGTGATCGCGTTCGTGCTGTGGGTTCGTCCCGTCACGGCTCCGAGCACTTCCAGCGAGCCGAGCCCGAGCCGCGACCCCGTACACGAGCGGGCGCACGAGCGGGCGAGCGACAGCGCTCCGGCGCTGCGTCCGCTGTCGCATCCACGCGCCGCGGCCTCGGGCGAAGTCGCGGCTGCAGCAGCGGTGATGAAGGCGCGCGAAGCGAAGGAAAACGCGGCCGTCCCAACGCAGGCGCCGGTGCCGGTGCCTGCCACAGCGCCCGCGGCCATACCCGCAGAGCCGGTGCTCGCGCCTGCCGCGCCGGTCGCTGCAGCTGCGCCCCAAGCGAGCGCGCGCGTGCCGGCGCGAAACCCATGGGCGCGTGCGGTCCCGCGCGCGCTGATCGCCACCCGCAAAGCCGCGCTGTCCGGCGATCGCGGCAGCGAGCGCACCGTCAACGCGATGCGCCGCTACAACCGCGACAACAGCGAAGACCCGCGCGGCCACTTGTTGCTCGCGCTGCTCTATCGCAACCGCAAGTGGCGCGATGACGCGCTCAAGCAATACGTGATCGTCGATCAGCTCGATCCGAGCGCGCGCGGTGCACCGGAGATGTTGCCCGAGCTGCTGCAGCTGTTCGCGCAGGGCGACGACTCGGGCGACGGCGCCGGGCGCCTGATCGAGAACGCCTACGGCAGAGAAGCCTTGCCCGCGATCGATCGCGCGATCGCCGCGCTCAAGAAGCAAAAGCTGCCCGATGTGCTCGCGCGCATGATCGCGCTGCGCGCCGCGGTCGCACGCTAGTACGTCCTTAATTATCGG
>JAYUYY010000883.1:0-3314 GCA_043752225.1 Sandaracinaceae bacterium
GGCAGCTCGGCCGGCGCGCGCTGCTCGGCCTTGCGATCTGCGGCGGCGTCGCAGCGTTCATCGCGCTCGCGACGTGGAAGCCGCGGATTCAGATCGCCGAGCTGCCGAACGTCGACATCTCGCGCGTGCGCTTCGATTTCATCGAAAAGATTTCGCGCGCCCACGCCGGCATCCGCTACAGCGATTCGTTCCGGCCGTGCGAACGCCAGGGCGACCGCTTGGTGTGTCGCAATGCCGAGGGCGCGCTCAGCCTCGACAACTACGTCGGCAACACGCCCGCGACACTCAAGGACTACATCCTGGTGCGCTGCATGCGCGCGCGTCCGGTGACGAACGGCACGCTGCACATTACCTATCCGAGCGTTCCGGTCGGCGACGCGATCGTCGGCTACTTCGGCATCGAGCGCGCCGGACGCCTGATGACCAAGCGCAGGCCAGTGGAGTTTCGCGTCGACGTCGGCGGACGGCAGGCCTACAAGGGCAGCACCGTGTCCGACAATCAGATCCACGGCTTCAACATCCCGATCAAACGGATCAAGGGTCGCCGCACCAGCGTGAGCTTCTCGGTGCGCGCGGAGAACGTGAGCCGAAGGTACTTCTGCTTCCACGCACAGGTCGTGGATCTGAAATGAACGACTTCAGCGCTGTCGCGCCGGAGCTCCCCGCTGCGCGCGAGATCGCGATCGTCGCGCTCGCCTCTACAGTGCTCGTCGCGCTCGCGGCTCAGTACGATTTTTTCTGCGACGACGCGTTCATCACGCTGCGCTACGCGCAGAACCTCGCGACGCACGGCGCGCCGGTTTACAACCCTCCTGTTTACGACGCCACCGAGCGCGTCGAGGGCTACACGAGCTTTACCTGGCTCGTGCTCGCTGCGCTCGGCGCGAAGCTGCCTCTTCCGCTCACGACGTTCGTGCAAGCGCTCGGTGCGTTGTCGGGGATCGGCCTGCTCGCAGCGAGCGCTGCGTTGCTGCGCAAGCTGCTGCCGGCGCAGGTCGGCGTGCGCGCGCTGAGCTTGCTCGCGCTCGCGCTGTGCGCACCGATCGCGGCCTGGACGATGGGCGGGCTCGAGACCCCGTTGTTCGCAGCGCTCGCGACCTGGTCGCTGTCGCTCGCGATCGATGTGCGTGGCTCGCCGACGCGGAAGCGCGGCGCAGCGCTCGGCGCGGTGCTCGGGCTCGCGACGCTCACGCGGCCCGAAGGCGCGTTGGTCTCGGCGATCGTCTTGCTCGTGCTCGGCGCAACCCTCGTGCGCAGCCGCGAAGGCCGCAACGCGATCGCAGCCACGGGCGGCATCGCCGCGCTGATCGTCGGCGCGCATCTGGCGTGGCGATGGAGCTACTACGGCTATCCATTGCCCAATACGTTCTATCTGAAGTCGTCGGGCGACCCCTCGCTCTTGCGCGCGGGCGGCATGCGCTACGTCGCGTTCGCCGCGCGCGAGCTCGGCTTGGGTCTGGTCGCAGCGGTCCTGATCGGGCTGCTGACGCCGGTGGGCACCGCACTCGATGGCGATCCGGCTCGAAGCTCCGCGACACGCCTCATCGCGTGGATCGCGCGGCTCTTGATCCCGCTCTACGTCGCGTACGTGGTGACGGTCGGCGGCGACTTCCTCGATCTCTATCGGTTCTTCGTGCCGCTCTTGCCGCTCGGCATCGCGCTGTTCGTCGCTTCGCTCAGCTCGCGGCTCGAGCGCTTCGCGGGAGGTCGCGTGTTGCTCGCAGTAGCAGTCCTATTGGTCGCGCTGCACGGCGGGCAGCAGCACGCGCTCGCGCAACGCGCACGCCAGGTCAAAGAGCCCGAGCGCTCGAGCCGCGGCATCGAGCCGCTCGGCTGGACGCGGCTCTACGCGCTGCGCTGGGCTGCGATGGGGCGCTGGATCGCCGCGCACGCCGCGCAAGACGATCGCATGGCGGTGGGCGCCGCGGGCGCGATGCCGTACTTCGCGGGCATCCACAACCTCGACACGTTCGGGCTGTGCGACGCGTGGGTCTCGCACCACGCGCCGATCGTCGGCAACCGCCCCGGGCATCAGCGCTTCGCGACGCGCGAGTACATCCTCAAGCACGAGCCCGCGTTCTTGCTGATCGGCAATGACTACGCGCGCGATGCGCCGGCTCCTTTGCGCAAGGATGCGAGCTGGGAGCGGCGCGGTTACGTCTGGGCCGAAGCCAAGGTCGATGCGAAGACCTTCGGCGCACCGACGACGTTCTTTCACTACTTCTTGATGCGCCGCGATCGCGCCGAGCAGCACGCGAGCTCGCAGTGGCTGCGCGCGAGCACGACCGATGCGCGCTGAGCGCGAGCACGACGCCGATTCGTCCGAGCTGCGCGCGCTCAGCCTCGATGAAGCCAAGACGCATCCGCTTCGGCATCGCTGGCTCAAGTATCGCTTGAGCGCTGCCAAGGTGTACCAGTCGCCGGCAGGGCACTGCTTTACCGATCACCTCGATCACGTCGAAGAGATGTCGCCCGAGGTCGATGAGGGCGCGCTGACATTTTGGCTCGAGCGCTATCTCGGCCAGCAGCTGTCGAGCAATCACAAGCGCAACGCCGAGCACGTCGCGCTCGCGACCCAGCTACTGTCACTGTTCTCGTCGCCCAAGAGCCGTTCGCTGCAGGGCAAACGCGTGCTCGACGTCGGCGCAGGCACCGGGATGTTCCTCGCAGAGATGCGCAAGCTCGGCGCCGAGGTCGAAGGCATCGAGCTCGCAGACGCGAGCGTGGTCTACGCGCGCCGCTACGGCCTCACGCTCCACAAGCACCACCTTGGCTCGGATTTTTGGCGAACGCAGCGCGCGAGCTTCGATCTGGTGACGCTGTGGGATGTGCTCGAGCACGTGGACCTCCCCGGCCGCACGCTGCAACAAGCGGGCGAGCTGCTAAAGCCCGGCGGCCTGCTCGTGATCGACACGCCGAGCCGCGACGGAGCCTTTCACCGCCTCGGCGATCTCAGCTATCGCTTGAGCGCCGGTCGCTACCCCACCCTGCTCGACCTGATGTACTCGAGCCACGCGTTCGGCCACAAACAGATCCTGGCGTTGCACGAGCTGCGCGAGCTGATCGAGCGCGCCGGCCTCACGCTGCAGACGCTCGACCGCATCCACGATCTCGCGTTGCCCACCCAAAACTATCTACAGATGCTCTCGCGCTCGCAAAGCATCGATTGGCTCACGCCCATAGCGCGCCTCGCGATGCAAACGATCCGCCCCTGGAACAAAGCCCGCGCGATCGCGCGCAAGCCCGCGACCTAGCCAGATTCGCGTTCGATTTGGATGCGAGAGCGAGCGCGCCCGCAGGAAAAACCGGAACAA
>JAYUYY010000884.1:0-8398 GCA_043752225.1 Sandaracinaceae bacterium
GTCGTGTTCTCGTGGGTTGGCACCGTGTTCTTCTTGATGGGCGGGCGGTTGATCTTGCGCGCGCTTTCGACCGAGCTCTTTCCGACCAATCAGCGCGGCGCCGCCTCGGGCGTGTTCTCGGTGCTCGAAGCGGCGGGCGCGGTCGTAGGTCTCTTGCTCGCGCATTGGATCGGCACCGGCGGCACTGAAAGCATTTCGCGGACGACTCCGATCATCGCGTCGATCAGCGTGCTCGCGGCGCTGTTGTTGCTGACGTTTCCGGAGACCAAAGCGCGCGAGCTCGAAGAGATCGCCTGAAGCGCCGTGAGCGCTTAGCTACCGAGCCCAAGGCGGCCGGCAGCGTCCATCAGATCGAGCAGCTCCATACGCTCGCGCGCGGTGACCGCGGTCGCGGACTGCGCGAGCGCACGGACGAGCGCAAGCGTGGTTCGGCCCTTGTGCTCCGAGCCGCGTAGCAGCATGCCGAAGCCGGCGACCGCGACCGATAGACGCATGTCGGGCGACGCCTTCGAGAGCGCGTGCGCTTCGTCCTGCACGGTGCGCGAGAGCAGCGCGCTTTCGCGGCCTTCGGGCAGCTTGTAACGGACCTTCACCGTGAGCAGCTCGCTGCTTGCGGCGGCTGCAGTCAACGCGCGGTCGCCTTGATAACGCAAGGCAGGCACTTCACCCGTGCGGCGGCTCGCGGCACGCAGCGTCACGTCGTAGAGCGCGGTCACGCGATGACCCGCGCCCATCTCGCCTGCGTCTTTGGTGTCATCGGCGAAGTCGCGATCGGCGAGCTTGCGATTCTCGTAGCCGATCAAGCGGTAGCTCGCGACGTGCGCGGGGTTCCACTCGACTTGCACCTTCACGTCCTTGGCGACGGTGACGAGCGTGCTGCCGGCTTGCCGGACCAAGACCTTGTGCGCTTCTTCGATCGAATCGATGTACGCGTAGTTACCGTTGCCTTTGTCGGCGAGCGCCTCCATCGCGCTGTCCTTCAAGTTGCCGCGGCCGAAGCCGAGCACGGTGAGGAACACGCCGCTCTTGCGCTTCTCTTCGATCAGGCGCGTCAGCTCACCCTCGCTCGTCACACCGACGTTGAAGTCGCCGTCGGTCGCCAGGATCACGCGGTTGACGCCGCCCTTTACGAAGTGCTCCTGCGCGACTTGGTATGCGAGCTCGATGCCGGCTGCGCCGTGGGTCGAGCCGCCCGCTTCGAGATTAGCGAGCGCGCCCGTGATCGCGTCGCGCTCTGCGCCCGAGGTCGCCGGCAACGCGAGGCCGCTCGCGCCCGCGTACACGACGATCGCGAGGCTGTCACGGGCACGAAGATCGCGCGCGAGCAGACCGAGGCCGCGCTTGAGCAGCGGGAGCTTGTCCTCGCTCGCCATCGAGCCCGACACGTCGACCAAGAACACGAGGTTGCGCGGCACGCTGGTCTCTTGCGCGATGTCGCGCGCGCGGAGCGCGATGCGGACCAAGCGATGCTCGGGCGCCCAGGGCGCCTCGGTGACCTCGCTGTGGATCGCGATCGGCTGGCCATCGGTCGGCGGCGCGTCTGCATAGTCGAAGTAGTTGATCATCTCTTCGACGCGCACCGCGTCTGGAGGCGGGAGCTGGCCATCGCGCAGCATGCGCCGCACGTTGCTGTACGACGCGGTGTCGACATCGATGCTGAAGGTCGAGAGCGGCGTGTCTTTGACATGCACGAAGCCGGACTCCGCGATGTGCGCGTAGGCCTCCGTGTTCAGCTCGATCATCGGCATCGCTCGCGCGGGGCTTACCGCCATCGCGCCGCGGCCGTAGCCCATCGCGGATTCGCCGCCACCCGGTCCTCTGCCGATGGTGCCGATCGAGCCGAGCCCGACCGCGCCTTCGGCTACGTAGAGCTCGCGCAGCTCGCGCAGCTCGCGCTTGTTGCGCGCGTCGCGCGGCTCGCTCGGGGCCGAGGTGAGCGAGCCGAGCGCACCATCGAGCGGAACATTGATGGACTTGCTCGGCGTTGCGGTCAGCTCGCCGGCGGATGGTTGTGAAGGCGCGACTTGAGCGGGAACCGGAGCGATGCTCGCAGCGGGCGGAGCGCTGGGGGCATCCTTTGCGATTCGCGCGGCCTCGTCGCGTTCCAACGCGTGATCGCTCGGCGCGTACGTCAGTGCTCGGGGTGGTTTCTGCTCACACGCTGCCAAACAAGCAGCGGTGCAGAGTGTGAAGAGCAGCGAGGTTGAAGACGGACGTAAAGCAGCAGACGCATGCGCGCGCATGGAGGACCTCCTTGGGACGCAGGCGTCGTCGCACCCCCCGAGGGCACCACGATCCACAGCCTGCTTTCCCCTAGACGCCTCGCTCGCGCCAAAGTTCTGGAAAGCAACGCGGCAACCAACGCGCGAGCTACTGAGGCTTCACGAGCCGCAAGTGCGGAACAACGCGTCCTGCGCCGCGCTTGGGAGCCGTACCGGTCTTCGCGATCCCCTGTCCTTCGATCAGGCGCAGACCTTTGGGCTCAGGCGAAGAGCGGAGCTCACCATCGGGCTCGCTGTCTCGAGTCGTCGCTTCGCTGCTCTGGACTGCTGCCTTCGGCTTGCGCGCGCGGCGTGGCTTCGGCGCCTTGGCCGCTTCGGCTTCCGCGATCGCACCAAGGCCCGCGCGCGCGGCCTCGCGCTGAATCTCCTGCGCGATCTCGTCCGGCATGCTCTCGGGCCAAACCATGCCGCGACCGTCGTCTCCGACCAGCGCGAACACCGCGTCCCACGGCACCATGCAGGTGAAGGGGGTGCGGCTGAACGACAGCGTTCCGAACACGCCTACGTCATCGATCCGCAAGTCGCGGATCGGCACCGGCATGTTGAGACCGATCTGCAGCACCAACTGAGGTTGGCGCTTCAGCCAATCGGGTACGAACACTTCGTCGCCGCGCGGATCGAGATGCAAGAACGCGGCACCTTGGGCCAATAGCGCTTGAACGACGTCGCGCTTCGGTGGCAATGGCTGGCCCTTAGGCATTAACCGGGCGTTCTAGCCGATTCACGCTGCGGTAGCCACAACCGCCGATCGGTCCACGAGCTCGCTCACGCGCAGGTTTGCATCGTCCGCTTGAAACCAATGCGTTCCGGCTTATGCTGGCGACTGTATGCCATGGGGGCGTACCGGTTTCGACGAGGGTGAAGAAGCTCTGGTTGCGTGTCCGTCGGCCCAGGAACGACGCAAATACTTCTGGGAAACACAACTGCCAACGACAACGGCATCGCTCTCGCGGCTTAATAACCGTAGATAGCCGTCTCGCCGCATGAGGCCGCCAGTGCTCAGCGAACGAGGCGTAAAATGAACTGGCTAGTTTGCGGGCCGTAGCGCGCTCGCAAGGCGAAACCCAAAGCGCTACTCGCGGTGATGCGAGCCCGCCCGTGGGCGCAAATCATCGTAAAAAAAATCACGGGATACGCACGTAGACGCCAGCGTGGATCATTTTCGGACGCGAGTTCGATTCTCGCCGCCTCCACCCAAAGCCGGCCGTTCCTTTGTCAGGGACGGTCGGCTTTTCTGTACAACGACATTCCCATGATCAAGCCGAGCTCGGTCCTTCTCCTTTCTGCGATCGCGCTCGGCGCGTGCGCGACCACGACGGCGACGAGCTCGCCCGCGAGCGCGTCGCCGTCGCAACAACCCGATGCCCCGCAGCCGAGCACTTCGGGGCAGATTGAGAAGGTGGACTTGATCCGCATGCATACGCCTACCGCGGGAGAAGTCGTGCAAAGCTCGCTGCACGTGAGCGGCGAGGCGCGCGGGACGTGGTTCTTCGAGGCGACCTTTCCGATCACCGTGCTCGATGCCAATGGTGGTGTGCTGGTGAAGAGCTTCGCGCAAGCGCAGGGCGAATGGATGACCGAAGGCTTCGTACCGTTCGTCGCAGATCTCACGCTCGTCGCCGCGACGACGTCCGAAGGCACCTTGGTGCTCGAGAAGTCCAACCCCTCGGGTCTGCCCGAGCACGCCGACGCGCTGCGCATCCCGATTCGGTTTCGCTGATTCGCGAAGAGCCCTCATGAACGAGCCCTCATGAACGAATCAGCCGCCAGCCGTAAGCACCGCCAGCGCTTCTCGCTCATCCGCTCGTTCGCGGCTGCGGACTTCCTCACGCTCGGCAACGGCTTTTGCGGTGCAGGCTCGATCCTCGCGCTGATGCAGCACGGCGAGACGCAAGACGTGAAGTGGCTGTGGATCGCGATGGGCCTCTTGCCGTTCGCGTTGTTCTTCGACTTCGCCGATGGTCGCGTTGCGCGCTGGCGCCATCGCTCCTCGGCGCTCGGCGCGGATCTCGATTCGCTCGCCGACGTGATCTCGTTCGGAATGGCACCCGCGGCGCTCGGCTTCGCAGTCGGGATGCGCGCGTCGCTCGATGTCGCGGTGCTGCTCTACTTCGTCGCGTGCGGCATCAGCCGGTTGGCGCGCTTCAATGCGACCGCAGCGGAGCTGGCCGACGAGAGCGGCAAGGTGAAGTACTTCGAGGGCACGCCGATCCCGACCAGCGTGTTGCTGGTGGGCGTGCTCGCGTGGCTTACCGCGCACGATCGGATCGGCGCGAACATGCTGTTTGGCCTTTGGGACCTCGGGCCGGTCGCGCTGCACCCGCTTTCGCTCATGTATTTTGCGAGCGGCAGCTTGATGATCAGCACGATCCCGGTTCCCAAGATCTGACCGCGACCGCCGCGAACGCGAAGGGTCGCTTGTGCGCCCTGTAGGTACTGCGCTCCGCGTGCTTGTTTCGGGACGCGAACATCGCTCGACAGGCCGGGAGCGGCCTTCGTTCCGCCCCGAGCTTCGTGGCAGGATCACGCGGTGCACGGCTCGTTGCGACCACCGCGCGGTCGACCGCGCGAAGCCCCGCGTGGCGACCTCGCGGCGGAGTTCACGCTCGCCCAGGTGACCGCGTTTCTACAGCCGGTCGTCTCCGTGCGCGAGCGTAACGTGCGCTTGGTAGAGGCGCTGGCACGCGGAATCGACGCAGCGGGGAATATCCGCCCGCCGGCGGAGCTGTTCGCGGAAGCTGCGGGTGGAGGTTTTCTACGCCAGCTCGGCGCGCGCTGTCGCCGTGCGGGTCTACAGGCGTACCGGGCGATTCAGGAGATCGTCCGCGCGCCGATCCTCTCGCTCAATACCGACAGCGGGCTCGTGCTCGAGGGTGCGGCAGGCGCCGAGCAACTGGTGAGCGAAGCGCTCGAGGCGGGCGTCTCGCCGAGCCGCGTGGCGCTGGAGATCCTCGAGTCGGCGCTCTCAGATGTGCTCAAGCTGGAAGAGTTTTGCCGCGCGGCGCGGCGCGCGGGCTTTCTCGTCGCGCTCGACGATGTCGGCACCGGCCATTCGAATCTCGAGCGCATCCCGCGGCTCGAGCCCGACATCCTCAAGATCGATCGCCAGCTCGTGCACGGGATGGCCGACAGCTATCACCGGCGCGAGGTGTTTCGATCACTGCTTCAGCTTTCGCATCAGATCGGCGCGCTGGCGATCGCGGAAGGCGTCGAGACCGAGAGCGACGTGATCGCGGCGCTCTCGCTCGGCTGCGATCTCTTTCAGGGGTTTTACTTCGGTAAGCCGATCGACCCGCGCTTGGGCGGGCCGCTCTGCGATGTCGGTCGTCTGCATGAGGCCGGCGATCAGTTCCGCGTGGATTCCAAGCGCCGCTTGGCCGAGCGCAGGCTGCGGCAGCGGCGCAGCGAGCAGGCGATGCGCGTGCTCGTGACCGAGATGAAGGCGGTCGGAGAGGCCGACTTCATCGAGGTGTTGCAGGACGCGCTCGCGCGCATGCCGTTCGTCGAAGCGCTGTACGTGCTGGATGAGCGCGGCGTGCAGATCACCGAGACGGTTCACCGCGCGGTCTCCTCGCGCCAGGCGCTCTTTCATCCGGCGCCGGTCGGCGCCGACCAGTCGCTCAAGCAGTATTTCATCATGCTGCACGCAGGCCTCGAGCGGTACACCTCGGACCCGTACATCTCGATGGCGTCGGGCAACTTCTGCATCACGATGAGCCGCTCGTTCAACAACATGCTCGGACAGAGCTACGTGTTGTGCTGCGACTTGATGGTGACGCGGCAAGGGATCTAGCTTCGATCAGCCTTGCACGTGCGGGAAGCGCAGCTCTTCGTCGTTCTGCCTCGACCACGGCCGGTGCGTCTCACGCGTCAGTCGATGCAGCAGCGGAAGCCGAGCGTCGGTAGCACCGTCGTCGCGATCGCTTGCGAGAGCAGGGTCTGGCAGCGCAGACCGATCTCGGGCGATTCATACGAGCCGCCGCGCACCACGTACAGCATCTGACCGTCGACCGTGTCGCCGGGGTCGTTCGTCCATTCTTTGGCGTTGCCCGAGAGGTCGAACGCGCCCTCGTCGCTCTCGCAGGTCGCAAGGCTTCCGGTGGGCACGAGCTGGTTTTGGATTCCGGTCGCCCCCGAGGTGTCGTGATCGGCGCCGTTGCAGCTGTCTCCGTCGTAGTCCGCGCCGTAGGGATACGCGGACTGGCCGCCGTCTTCGCATGCGCTCAGCCATTCGGCGGCGGTGCACAAGCGATAGCCCGCTGCCTCGCATGCGGTTTGCGCGGACGCGAAGCTCACCGACGTCCAGGGCAGCGCATCGGGCTTCGAGCACGCGCGCGCGGTGCGTGAGCCGGCTTCCTCGTCGGTCGCATCCGGGCGTGACGCTTCGTATTTGAACATCTGCAATCCGCCGCCGAGAGCCACCAGCGCGTCTCGCACGAAGCTCGCGTTGGCGCCGGGCTCGGCTTCAGGCTCGTCGATCAAGCCATCGCAGTCATTGTCGATGCCATCGCACTCTTCATCCGCGGGCTCGGGCATCGCGCCGACCTCGCAGCGCAAGCCGGTGCCCGCGGCGTTGCAACGCAGCTCGCCGGTCGTCAGGCATGCGCCGATGCCCGCGCTGCACGAATCGCCGAGCATCGCGAATGCTTCGTCGACGCGGCCATCGCAGTCGTTGTCGAGGCTGTCGCAGATCGTCTCGTCGGCCTCGTGCTCGGCGCTGTAGCGGCACGCCGGCTCGCCGCCGATGCAGACCGGTTGGGTGCCGGCGCACACGCCGAGCTGATCGCAATCGAAGTCGTCGATCTCGACCTCTTCGTCGACGCGAAAGTCGCAGTCGTCGTCGCTGCCATTGCAGACCTCGGATTGGATCTCGGCGCACGCGTCGGGAGCGCCGTCCTCGATCAGCCCGCCGTCGTCGAGCGGCTCACCGCCGTCGCCGGAAACGCCGCTCGCGCCTGCGCCCGCGCCGGACATGCCGCCCGTATTGCCGAACGCACCGCTCGCGCCTGCGGAGCCGTCGGCATCGCCGCCGTCGGTCGTGACGCAATCGAGGCAATACGGGTTGACCTCGCACGCCGAGAGCACCGCGCTGAGCACCAGCGCGATCGTGCTGAGGCATGCGGCTGTGGATGCGCCTAGGGCAGCGCGGCGCGGCTCGCGCAGGCGGTGACGCCCGAAGCGCGCGAGCACCAGTAAGCCGCCGAGCGCGTGCCAGAGCGCAGGCGCGCTCGTGCGCGTGTCGGTGCTACCGGATGCGATGCGGCACGAGCAACCGCCGCCGCCGGTCGCGAGCACGCGCGAATTGACGTCATCACCGGGTGCGCCCGCGCCTGCGTTGCCGTTGTCCGGGCGAGTGTCGGCGATCCGGCATTCGCCTTGGGAGCACAGCTCTCCGCTCGGGCATTGCACGTTCCAGCATGGGTCGCGCACGCAATCGCCGTTTTCCGGTTCGCAGGTCAGGCCGCTTTCGCAGCGCACGCCGCTGCACGCCGAGGCCACGCAATCACCGCTGCGCGGCGCGCATGTCATGTCGGTCTCGCAGCGCACGCCCGCGCACTCGTTCGCCACGCACTCGCCTGCGCGGCACAGCTCGTCGCTGTCGCAGGTGACGCTCGCGCAGCTGCGCTCGCATTCGCCGCCGCGGCAGACCTCGTTGTCTTCACATGCCGCCGCAGCGCACGCGTCGTTGACGCAGATCGCTTCGAGCGGATCGCACAGCTGCGCGTCGGGGCAGCCCAGGCCTCGGCAGTTGTTCTCCACGCACTGGCCCGTGCGCTTGTGGCAGACGTCGCCGTCGGCGCAGCTCACGCCGTCGCAGCGCGCGATGCAGATGCCGGCCTTGCAGGTGCACGCGGCGACCGTGGGATCGCGCGGCGCGCACGCGAGCTCGCCGTCTCGGTCGAAGGTCTCCGTGGCGCAGGCCTCGCGATCGCAGGTGTCCTCGATGCATAGGCACTCGCCGCTGGCTTGGAACTCGGGTGTGAGGCCTTCGGGGCATTGCGCTTGGAACTCGCCGCCGACCTCGCAGCGCGGGATGCAGGTGCCGCCGACGCAGCGGCTGCCGTCGCACAGCAAGTCGCCGGTGTCTTCATCGACGAGCCCGTCGCAGTCGTCGT
>JAYUYY010000885.1:0-3311 GCA_043752225.1 Sandaracinaceae bacterium
CGGCATGGCGGTGCTCGTCGCGCGCGATCGTGCGCTGCACGGCTTGGACTTCGGGATCGCGCGCCAGCTCGGCGGCGCGCGCGGCATGTGCAGCGGCTCGGCCTTCGTTGACGCAGCCATCGAGCCAGCTCTCGATCGCCAGCCGCACCAAGCTCTCGCGGCTCGCGACCGGTGCGCGCTGCGCGATCTCCGGCAGCGCAGGCCGCGCGCAGTCTTCGAGGTGGCGCGCTGCGATCTGTGTACACAGATCGGTGTGGTGCATCTCATCGCGCGCGGCGTCGAGCGCGCGCGCGACCAGCATGCGCGGCGCGTGGAGCTGCGCGAGCTCGGAGGCGAGTTGGAGAAACGCTGGAACCGACGCGTGCTCGAGCTGCGCATCGCGCTCGAACGCGCGCCCGACGGCTTCGATGCGCTGGCCTTCGTTTGTGCCGTACGCGCTCTGCGACGCGGAATGCGCGTGCAGCTCGAGCAGGCCCGAGTCCGTTCGCAACGCGCGACCCGGGATTGAGTGACACACTCTGTGCTGCTCGCCGTACGTGCCCAAGACTCGCACGCCACCACCGACCCAAGCCTCGTTGCGCAGCCATTGATAGCGAGCGGCCACATTGAGCAGGATCGTCTCCGCGACCGCTCCGGTGTGAATCCCAAAGCCACCGCCTTCACCGAAGCGATAGGTCGCACCGAGCTCACCGGTGAACGCGAGCACGTTGCGCGTCGTTTCTCCACCGCCGTGCCCCCCAAGCGTCAAACGCGGGCTCTCGAGACCGAGCCACGCGAGCTGCATGAACGCGCCCGCTCCCGCGCGGGCTTCGGTCGTGCAGTCGCCGGCACCTTCGAAGAGATGCGTGCCGAACGCCTCGATGCCCCATTCGAGACGCGAGCGCTCGCCATAGTGATAGCCGATGAAGGCGCCGCCTCCGAAACTCTCGTCGGCCTGTGCGCCGACTGGCAAGAGAGCTGTAGCCGCCGCCGAAGCGATTGCTGCGCTGCGCGCAAACCGCTCCAGCCGCACACGACGCGTATGCGATAACCGATCAGACATGGAATGCCTCTCTCTACGGTAGCGGGCGGGTTCGGAGATCAACGCGAGCGCGTTTGCGGCGCGCGAGCAACACGGTGGCGAACACGATCAGCGCTCCAAGCGGGATGAAAGCAGGCGCGCGAGGCGTCTGCGCAACGCTGCACGTCACGTCGGCTTCGTCGGCGCCGATGCTCTCGTCATAGCAATCGATCTCGAACGCCATGGTGATCGACTCGAGCGGTGTGTCCTCACCTGCGAGCCGCGCGACCAATGTCAGCTGATGCGAGCCCTCTCCGAGCGCGGACCAAAGCTCCCGGCGCAACGTGAGCAGGGCTCGCCCGTCTGTGACGTCGAGCGTTCCGTATGCGATGAAAGGCTGCAGCGGACTCTGATCGACCTGCAAGTCGAGCGCCAGCAGCGAGACGTAGGGCTCGATGCTCGGATCGAGCTGCAGCGCGAACGTCGGGCTGCACTCGCCGCGAATGCGCGACAGCTCGCCCAGGCGCGTCGGACGCGGCGCCGCGGGCGCGATCGTCAGCGTCTCGCTGATCACCACCGCGGGGATGCCGGCGTCTACGTCGTTGACGATCCCCGCGTCGTCATCGCTGATGTCGATCGGCTCGCTGCCGACGCTGTAGCTGCCTTCCGGCAATATGCTCTGCGGGGTGATCAACACCGCGCCACCGATCAGCGTCTCTACGTCGAAGTCGATGCTGCGACCTTGCGCGTCTCGTACCGAGAGCTGGCCGAGCGCGAGCGCGCCATTGCACTCGCTCGCGTAGACCACGAAGCCCGCAGGCGAGGACGGCACGCCCATTTCGATCGCAGCCGGTGCAAGTCCGCAGCGCGGAACCAGCGAGCCGGTCTGCCCGCCGTTTTGTCGCCACGCGTCCGGTAAATCGGGTGCTCGATTTGCGCTGTCCGCTTGGTCGCTGGCGCAACCGGCGAGCGCGAGCACCGCGGCTGCGATGCATGAGAGCGCTCCTCGCTGACCCGAACCATCCATGCCGTCGACTATGGACGAAGGGGCGCGGACGTGTCCACGTCAGCAATGAACATAACCTGGCACAGAAACGGTCTTCGATGTTCTAATCTGCCAGATATGGACCACGAACGCCTGGCCGTTCAGTTGATCCGCGCGCTGCGCGGGCGTCGCTCGCAGGTCGCGCTCAGCCGGCGCATGCGCTGCAAGAGCAACGTGCTCTACACCTGGGAGTCCGGTCGTAGGTTCCCGACAGCCGCGGTGTTCTTCGAGCTCGCCGAGCGCGTCGGCATCGACACCCGCGAGCTGGTCACGCGCTTTCTCGGCGCGTTGCCGGACGCGTTGCGCGCAGCGGACATGCGCGATCCGCTCGCGGTCGCAGCGCTGCTCGCGCATCTGCGCGAAGGCACGACGCTGGTCGAGCTCGCCGATCGCGTCGGCACTGGACGGATCAGCGTCGGTCGCTTTCTCAAAGGCGAGGCCGAGCCGCGGCTGCCGATGTTCCTCAAGCTGATCGACGCGACCTCGCTGCGCTTGCTCGACTTCGTCGACGGCTTCGTCTCGCCCGCTCTGTTACGCGAAACACGCGAGCCCTGGCGCGTGCTCGAAGCGCAGCGCCGCGTCGCGTACGAGCTGCCATGGAGCCACGCGGTGCTGCGCGTGCTCGAGCTGCGCGCGTACAAAGCAGGCGGGCGCGACCGCGACGAGCTCGTGTCGCGCCGGCTCGGCATCTCGAACGACGAAGCGCAGCGCTGCTTGCGCGCGCTCGCCGACTCGAAGCTGATCGTGCGGCGCAAAAGCATGTGGGTCGTCAACGAAGTGCTCGCGGTCGACACGCGGCGCAATCCGGAGGCCGGTCGCGCGCTCAAACACCATTGGGCGACCGTCGGCTTGCAGCGTCTCGATGCGCTCGAGCCGCGCGGCCACGATCTCTTCTCGTACAACCTCTTCACCGTCAGCGAGCACGACTTCGCGCGCCTGCGCGAGCTGCACATCGGCTACTACCAAGAGCTGCGCCGCATCATCGAACAGTCCAAGCCCGCGGAGCGCGTTGCGGTGGTGAACCTCCAGCTGTTTAGGCTCGACGAGCGCATGTCTTCGCCGTGACTTGAGCTAGGCTCGCGGCCGCATGGCGCTCACCGTCTATCACTACCCGACCTGCAGCACGTGTCGTAAGGCGCTCAAGTGGCTCGATGAGCAAGGCATCAAGCACGCGCGCGTGCACATCATCGAGCAACCACCGAGCGCGGCGTTGCTCAAGAAGGCGCTCGCTTCGGGCCTGCCACTGCGCGCGCTGTTCAACACGTC
>JAYUYY010000886.1:0-8392 GCA_043752225.1 Sandaracinaceae bacterium
ATGCGGTAGCCTGCTCGATGTCACGAGTGGAATGAGTCGTGCATCTAGTAAAGCTCAAGCGCTCGTCACGTTGAGAACCGTCATGCAGACACAAGTGGACCAGCACGCCATTGCGGAGCTCACTGCATTCTGTCGCGAGGAGCTTGCGACGGCAGAGAGCTACAGAGTTGCGCGTCATGGCCGGGCGGTCAGTCAGTTCCGCATTGAGCTCGCCCAATGCGAAGCCTCGCACGCGGAACGCGCCTCGATGCTGAGCGTTCGCATCGCCTTCTTGGGAGGTCACCCCCCGGACTCCGAAGGCTTTTTGCGAAAGATTAGGACCGCCGCTCACCAGGCGGTTGCGGCCGTGGACGAGCACGTGACATTGACGCTGCTCCAGGCCAGCGAGAAAAAAATTCTCGAGGGGTATCAAACACCTTCGCAGGAGCTTGATCCGGACAACCGCAGCTTTCTCACAGAGAACCTCTTGCCCAAACAGCAACAGACCTACCGAGTCATCGACGCGCTCAAGCATGCGCTCGCATGAGCTCGCTCCGATGAGTGAGGGAGCCGCATTGCTTGATCGTTTCTGCAGCACAACACGCTCTATTTGTGCGACAAGAACAATGCGCGCCGATTGACATTGAGCGGCGGCGGGCGAGCATGCGAAGGCGAACGAACAGACCCGAGCACGATACGCAGTTCGAATCAGGAAAAAGGCCAGCGTAGTGAAGACCGCCGTTGAGAATGAGCAAGATGTCCAGGATGGCGAGCGAACGGCAACGCTCATTCGTCTTCGGCACGCCGACTGCCTCGTCACGTTGGGGCAGGTCGCCTCGCGAGTGGCTCACGATGTGGGCACTCCACTGGCCGTAATCGCGGGCCGCTCGAGCATGATCGCCAATGGGCAGCTCCAAGGCGACGATGTAAAGCGCAGCGGCGCCATCATCGCCGAACAGGCCGAGCGGATCCGCGAAGTCTTGCAACGCCTGATCGAATTGACTCGTTGGCAAGGCACCGCGTTCGATCGACGTGGAGTCGCGGAGCTGGTGGACGAGGCGACAACCGTGTTGAGCCCGCTTGCCCGGGCGAACAACGTAGAAGTCGAGATCGAGCATGCAGACACGGCCCTGTTGCCCAAGGCGGATGGACGGCACGTGCTCCAGGTGCTCACGAACCTGATGGCGTACGCCATCGAGGGCGCCGATGCCGGCTCGCGCGTGCAAATCCGCGTCGAGCACTTCGTCGTGGCCAAGGGCCGCGATCCTCGCATTCCTCCCGGTCCTCATCTGCGTGTACAGATTTGTCACGCGCCCGCCGGAAAAGACGAGGCGACCCCTCCGCAAGTCTTCGACCTCTACTACGTAGCTCAGGTGGAGTTCGTCTCTGAGTACTTCGGCATCGCGATCAGCGAGGCCATCGTTCGAAGCTATGGAGGGCGATTGACCTTCGAGCGCACGAGCGATGGTGGCCATTGCTCCGCATTCCACCTCCCGATCGACCCTTAGAGGTATTGTTCTTCATGCAGCGCGATCATCAGCCGCCACCGGCCACCGAACGAAACGACGGGGCAGCAAGAGCCGTGCGCATCCTTGTCGTGGACGACAGCATGGACGCGACCGAGATGCTTAGCCTCATCTTGGAGCACAAAGGATACGAGAGCGAGCGCGCGCACAGCGGCACTGACGCCTTGACGTTTTATGAAACTTTTCGTCCGGATGTCGTGTTGCTCGATATCGGGCTCCCGGATCTGGATGGCTATACGGTCGCGACGCGTATGCGTGAAATCAATCCTGGTCCGATGCTCGTTGCAGTGACTGGCTTCGGGGATGACCAGACTGTAGCCGCGGTCAAGCGTTGCGGTTTCTCACATCACTTGCTCAAGCCGATCAACTGGGATGCGCTCGACGAAGTGCTCGCGCGCGTCGCACAGCGCGCTGCGCAAGCCTAGCTAGCTTCGAAGCAAAGCGGCGCTCGACCACCGCACCGCCCAAATGCGAAAACGTCCGCTGCCTTCTTCGGCTGCGGACGCATCGACATGGGCTTGGTGTGCTCGTTACGAAGGCGGCGACGCCGCCTCTTCCGCTGCGTAGCGTTCGAGCTTGCGATAGAGCGTGCGGCGGTCGAGCCCGAGCGTGCGCGCGGCGAGCGCTTTGTTCCCGCCGGCAGCACCGATCACGCGGCGAATGTAGCGCCGCTCGAGCTGGTCGAGCGTGAGGAACGTCGACGTCTCGTCACCGTCCGCGACCAGCTGGGTGCTCTGCGACTTGCTGATCTTGTCCGGAAGATCTTCGAGCGTGATGTGATCGAAGCGGGACAAGATCGCGGCGCACTCGATGCAGTTCTCGAGCTCGCGGACGTTGCCCGGCCAGTCGTACTCGAGCAGCTTGCGAGCCGCCTCGCTCGAGAGGCCTACGACGTTCTTATCGAGCCGCTCGATGAAGTGTTGCGCGAGCACGAGCACATCGTGGCCGCGCGCTCGAAGCGGCGGCACCTGTAGCGGAACGACGTTCACGCGGTAGTACAGGTCTTCGCGAAACGCGCCTTTCGCCATCTCCTGTTCGAGATCGCGATTGGTCGCGGTGATGATCCGCACATTCACGTCAACTTCGATGTTTCCACCGACGGGGCGCACCTTCTGCGTCTGAAGCACGCGCAACAGCTTCGGCTGCATCTCGAGCGGGAGCTCTCCGATTTCGTCGAGGAAGAGCGTGCCGCCATCGGCTTCTTGAAAGAGGCCCTTGCGCGAAAGCTTGGCATCGGTGAACGCGCCGCGCATATGTCCGAAGAGCTCGCTCTCGAGCAGCGCGGCCGGTACCGCTGCACAGTTCACGGCGACGAACGCGCCTGGACGCTTCGAGCGCTTGTGCAGCGCAAGGGCGACCAGCTCTTTGCCACTGCCGCTCTCACCCGTGATCAGAACCGCAGCGTCCGTCTCGCCGATGCGCTCGATCAACGCATAGACCTTTCGCATCGCCGGGCTGTCGCCAACCATGCCCGACATGCCTCGTGTGCCTGTGGCGGTGCCGTCGCGGAGCCGCTTTACCTCCTCGCGCAGCTGCCGGTGTTGGACGGCGCGCTGCATGCTGAGCGCGAGCGACTCGAGCTGGATCGGCTTGCTAATGAAGTCGTATGCACCCGCGCGAATCGCAGCGACCGCCGACTCCATGCTGCCGAACGCGGTCATCACGACCACGAGGACATCGGGGCGGTTTTGCACCAGCTGCTCGCACAAAATGATCCCATCGGCTTCGCCGAGCTTCACGTCGGTCAGCACGACGTCGTAGTCATTCTCCCGAGCGAGGTCGAGCGCCGCCGTTGCGCTCGTGGTGGTGGAAACATCAAAACCTTGCCGCGCGAGGCCCTCCTGGAGGAGCTCGCACATGCTTTGTTCATCGTCGACAACTAGGATCCGGCCGCTCATCAGAGCCTCCTTGGGGTGCTTTGCTACGGGGTCCAGGTGGCATGAGGCATGCCAGCTCACCAGGGCCGTTTCTGCAGGTTTTTGAGACCTAGCACAGGCGAGAACCGTGGCAAACGGTCACATAGGTCGTATTGCTACGTTTCGCAATCAGGAATGGGCTGTCGGTTTGTCGGCGGTCTGAACGTTCACGATTCACCCTCTACTTACATGACGCGACCTTCCCTTCCCGCTCGGTTCCTGCAACCCGGAATGCACGTGCGCGTGGTGGCACCCTCGAGCCCCTTCGACGCCGAGGACCTCTTCCAAGGGGTCGCGCTGCTGCGGCAGCGCTACGAGGTGAGCTACGACCGCAGCCTGCTCGAGCGGACCGGTTATCTATCGGGCAACGACGAGCGCCGATTGAGCGAGCTGCGTAAGGCCGTCGAGGATCCCCAGGTCGATGCGCTGTTCGCGGCGCGCGGCGGCTACGGCGCCACGAGGTTGCTGCCAGGGCTCGGGGTTGCGGCCGTGGCCGCGCGAGGCCCGTTGCTGATCGGCTTCAGCGACATCACCGCGCTGCATGCGGTTTGGGCGCGCGCAAACGTCGGCTCGGTGCACGGCCCGATGCTCGCCGCGCTCGGACGCGGCAGCGAAGCCCAGCTCGCGCGCCTGCTGGCGACGATCGAAGGCGAGCCGCCAGCTGAGCTCACCGGATTGACGACGATCGGAGCAGGGCGCGCGGTAGGCCCGCTGCTCGGCGGCAACCTCGCGGTGCTCACCGCCATGCTCGGCACGCCGTACTTTCCCGATCTGCGCGGGTCGATTCTGTTGCTCGAAGACATCGGCGAGCGCCCTTATCGGGTCGATCGCATGCTCACGAGCCTTCTGCAAAGCGGTCAACTCGAGGGCATCACCGGCATCGTGCTCGGCGCCTTCAGCAACGCGTTGCCCGGCCCAGACGGCGTGCCCATCGAGGAGGTGTTGCGCGAACGACTATGCGGTCTAGGCCTGCCGGTCGTGAGCGGTGCACCCATCGGCCACCTCGAAGAAGCGAACCTTCCAGTGCCCCTGGGAGCGCTCGTCGAGCTCGACGCCGACGGTGGGTCGCTGAGCTTCGTCGCGTAGTTGGGCTGCCTGCAGCGAGGCGCTGCAATCGCGTGGCGTCCGCTGGCATTTGCGAGCCGCCCCCAGACACTATAAAAAGCGCGGCTCGACTCGACCGGGCTCCTATGTTGCAAAACGCTCCAGAGCCCGAAGGCGACGATCCCCAAGCGCTCGCCGAAATCGCCCTCGGCGCGCTGCGCTGGGCCGCGGACGTGGGCACGCTCGGCCCGGAAGGCGTCGGAGCACAGCCTGCGCGGCCGTCTCCTCAAGCCCTCGCGGCGCTCGATGTGACCCGCATGCGCGGCGAGCTCGACCGCTTGCTGCTCGGCCGCTTCACCCAAGAGGCGCTCGATGCGCTGCTCGAGCTCGGCATGCTCGAAGCATGGATGCCCGAGGTTCACGCACTGGTCGGCTTCGGCGACGGCGAGTGGCGGCACAAGGATGTCTGGCGCCACACCAAGCAAGTCGTGTGGCAATCGGTGCCGCGGCTCGAGGTGCGCTGGAGCGCGCTGCTCCACGACATCGGCAAGGTGAAGACTCGGCGCATCGAGCCGAGCGGTGAGGTGCACTTCTTCGGTCACTCCGAAGTCGGCGCCGCGATGTTCCGTAAGCGCGTCGCGCAGCGCCTCGCCATGACCGGCGACTTCTACGACCGCGTGCACTACCTGATCCTGTACCACCTGCGCGCGAGCCAGTACGACCGCACGTGGACCGACTCAGCGGTACGGCGCTTTGCGCGCGAGATGGGCGACGGGCTCAAGGATCTGCTCGATCTGAGCCGCGCCGACATCACGACGAAGAGGCCCGAGCGCAAGAAGAAGGGCCTGCGTCAGATCAGCGAGCTCGCCGACCGGATCGACGCCGTCCGCTCGGAAGACGCGAAGGTGCCGCCGCTGCCCAAGGGGATCGGCAACTCGATCATGGAGCACTTCGCGATGCCACCTTCGAAGCGCATCGGTGAGCTCCGAGAGATGCTCGAACGCGCGATCGACGATGGCTCGCTCGAGTCGCATCGCGAGCCCGAGCACTACCTCGCCTGGCTCGAAGCGCGCCGCGCCGAGTGGGCGTAGCTGCGTTTGCCGAATGGCTGGCGGCCGATCGCCGCCAGCCCGATGCGTACGTCACGGATCCGGCACGAACGTGTATTCGCCGATGATCTCGCAATCGCTCCACTTCATCTCGCCATCGTTATCCTCGCGGCAGTAACGAGTCCCTTCAGAGCATTGAAGGATGCCGCCATCGACCTGCATGTCCGGTGGCTGGCAGAACTCGGGCGGGGTTCCCGGATTGCAATCGCAGCCAAGGTTCGGCTCGCGGCAGAGAATGCATTCGTTCGTAATCTCCGGATCGTCGTCGTCGCAGTCGGTCACGCGGCAGTTTTCGCCGGCGCCGTCATCGTCTTCATCGATGCAGCGACGCGCGCCGCCATCGCTTCCTGGGCCGCCGGTCGAAGGGCCACTCGGGCCCATGACGCCGTCGTCGCCGCTGCAGCCGAGCGCCAACATGAGCGCGCAAAGCGAGCCCGTAATCGTCAGTCCCCGCCAATCTCCGAAAGCCCGCATCCAACACCTCGACGTAAGAGCACCTGTCGTGCGCTGAACAGTCTCACACAAATATTCCACCCCAGCATCCCCACACTGAACTCCGCAGGACCACACGAACGGGTCATTCAGCGGTGCTGCGAGCCCGCGATGATTCGCGCTAACATCGCCGAACGCTGACTAGCCCATACCGGCTGGTCGCTCGCCTGAAAGCCCATGGCAGATCGAAAGTTGGGTCGAAAGACCGCACCGGGCTTTGGTGACCCCCACGAGAGCGTACGGCTCAAGCCGTCGGCCGCACCACGCGGAGCGAGCATGCGGCCAGAGCCGATGCGGAACGCTGCGCTGCCGCCTCGTGCACACGAAGGAGCCGTGCCCAGCATGCCGCGCAGCGAAGGATCGATGCGACCTGCACGTGTGCCGCGCATCTTAGAAGTCGAGATCGTTCAGGAGCGAGGCCGCACGCCGCGCGCCGATCCACTGCGCCGTTCGTTCGAGATCTGGACGCAGAACACGGTCTACGTGCTCGATCCGCGCATGCGCTGCGTTGAAGTGCTCACGCCGGGCTCGATCACGCCGAAAGTCGATCACCCGTTCGTGGGCTCGCGCTTGGTCGGCGGCCAGATTCAGCACGAAGGCTCGATTGAGATGTCTTATCCGTTCCCGCGTCCGGGAGCGTTCGCGGTGTTCGAGATGCGCAAAGGCAACCGTCGACAGTTCTCGCGGACGTCGTCGGTCGAGCGTGTCGTGGTGCGCGAGCGCATCGTGACGCTCGTTGGGCCCTCTGAGCCGTCGTGGCCCGAGGTCGCGTACGACGGCCCCGAAGAAGACTGAGCCGGCGAGCGCGATCGACCATTGGCTGTCGGCCTGCCGAGCGCGGTGATAGGATCGCGACAACCAAGTGGCCGCTGAGCTGCGCATGTCGTTTGTCGACACAGCCGGGCTGGCGCTGGAGCTCGCGCAGAACCTGCGTCATGGGCGCGCGTTCCTGCAAGGCGCTGGCGGTGTGGAGGTCTTGGCGGATTGCACGCTCGTACTGGTGCGCGCGGACGGCGTAGAGCTTCGCGTCGGCGCACAAGCCGTAATGGTCAGCGATGCCGGCGCGATGTGCGGGGTTGGGCTGGAGCTGCGACCGTTCGGCGCAGAGGTGATCGCTACGCTCGAAGCGTTTGCGGCGGGTGAAGGCGTACCGGATAGCGCGCCGCGCGCCGAAAGCCTCGCGCCAGCAGTCAACGACGATGCGCCCGACGACGAGCAGCAGACCGAGGTTCCGCACGACCCAGCGACCAGCGCCGCGGAGGAGCCCGACGAGGAGCCCGACGATGAGCCTTGGACGGGCAGCACGAGCACGCGTCCTGCCGATCTTCAAGCTCAGCAGGTCCAACACGAGCGCCTGCGGCGGCTCACGCAAATCGAGCAACAGAAGCTCGCTCGTCTCGGCGACCTCACCGAGCGCGTCACGCTCGAGCGGCTTTACGGAAAGGGCGTGTGGGAAAGCTTGCTGCACAATCCCAAGCTGACCGTGCCGGAGGTGGCGCGCATCGCGCGCAAGGGAACGATGCCGCGGCCGTTGCTCGACTTCATCCTCGACAACGCGAGCTGGACGCAATCCGATCCCGTGCGCCGCGCCTTGCTCGGCAATCCGCGTGTCAGCAGTGAAGGCGTGCTCAAGCTGCTGCGGGCGACGCCCAAGCATGAGCTCAAAACGATCGTCAAAAGCACCGCGTATGCGGTCTCGGTGCGCGACGTCGCGCGCAAGCTGCTGAAGATCTGAGCGCTCTCAGCGCGCGAGCTCGACGATCTTGGTTACGATCGCGCCGCGCTTGATCTGCACGGTGAGCGTCTTGCGCAAATCGAACTCAGGGTTGACCAGCAGTACGGTGTGCTTGCCGGGGCTCAAGCGCAGCGACATCTGCGGCGTGTTTCCGACCAGCCGTCCATCGACGCTCACCTGGCTCCAGGGTCGGCTGTTGATGCGCAGCATGCCGGTGTCGCTGCTCGTCGCGGGGCTCGCTGCGGGCATTGGAGCGAGTGCACTGGCTATGGGTCGAGGAGCGGGCGCCGCTGCGCTCGGTTTGGCTCCGCGAGCGCTGGCGACGGATGCTGCGACCGCACCAGGGCGCGTACGGTTGTCGCGCGGGGCGGCTACACGCTCGCGCAGCGCAGAGATCGTCTTGGGCTCGGATGCGCTGGGCGCTGCGGGTGCGCTGGGCTGGGGTGCAGGCGCGCTCGGCAAAGGAGCTGTCTGTGTGGCGGGAATCGGGCTGGGCACGAGCACCAGCGCGACCTCGGGCAGCTGGAGCGTTTGCCCAGGCGATAACACTAGCCGCGTCGACCACGTTCGATAGCCGTCACGAGAAACCTC
>JAYUYY010000887.1:0-3296 GCA_043752225.1 Sandaracinaceae bacterium
GCAGCGCGGCCGAGCGCGAGAACGCGCGCAAGCAAGCCGAGCGTCTCGCCGAGCAGCTCGCGCAGCTGCGCTCGGAGATCGCGCAGGCGAAACGCGAAGGCGGCGCTGGCGAGAACGGCCAGCAGCAATCCCAGGGCGAGAATGGCGCGCTGCGCTTGAGCCGTGAGCGTTTCGCTCAGCTGGCGCGTGGCGAGCAAGGTGCGCCTAGCGAAGGCAACCAGCCGGGCCAAAGCGGCGAAAGCGTGCAAGCGCAGCGCGGCAAGCCGAAGCCCGGCGGTGCGCCTGATGGATCACCTAACGGTCCTGGACAAGGGAAGCCGGCCGGAGTGGTCATGATGCCCGGCCAGAACGGTAGCCCTGCTCAAGGTGAAGGCGCGCCCATGCCGGGTCTAACCAGCTCGAGCGCTTCGGGCGCAGCGGCCGAGTCCGGACGCGGCGGTCGCGAAGCCGGAGCAGGCGGCAAGCCCGGCGCCGGCGCCTCAACCGAGGCCAGCGGTCAGCATGTCGACACGCGCGTCGCTGGAGAGAAGCGCTCAGGCCCGAGCCGCAGCGAGATCATCCTCGAGAGCGGCCAGCGCGGCTTTGCATCCGAAGACTACGCGCGCGTGCACGGCGATTACGAGCGCCACGCCGAGAGCGTGCTCGAGCAAGAGCACATTCCTGGCGGCTATCGGTTCTACGTCAGGCGATACTTCCAGATGATTCGGCCTCGGCCCGCCAGCACGGGCCAATGATGACCCCGACCTACTCGAGCATGAACGCACCATGAGTCAGACCTCTGCGTCACCCCAAGACCTCGTCGCCGATGCCGCTGCCAAGCTGCACAAGGTGCGCGAGGAAGTCGGCAAGCGAATCGTCGGTCAGAACGATGTGGTGCAGGGCGTGCTCACCTGTCTGATCGTCGGCGGTCACGCGTTGCTCGAAGGCGTGCCCGGCCTGGGCAAGACCGCGCTCGTGCGCGCGCTCGCCGAGGCGCTCGATCTGAAGTTTTCGCGCATTCAGTTCACGCCCGACCTCGTGCCGTCGGACATCGCAGGCACAACCGTGATCGCCGAGGATGAGCGCGGCCGCAAAGCCTTCACGTTCCAGCGCGGACCGGTGTTCTCGAACATCGTGCTCGCCGACGAGATCAACCGCACCACGCCCAAGACGCAGAGCGCGCTGCTTGAAGCGATGCAGGAACACTCGGTCACGATTGCCAACGAGACGCACATTCTCGATGAGCCGTTCTGCGTGCTCGCTACGCAAAATCCGCTCGAGATGGAGGGCACTTACCCGCTGCCCGAAGCGCAGCTCGATCGCTTCTTGCTCAAGCTCCACGTCGGCTTTCCGAGCCGCGAAGATTTGCATCGCATCCTCGATCGCACGACCGGGCAAACCGAGCCGAGCGTGACCCACGTGCTCGATCGCGCCGAGCTCCTCGCGATCCGCAAGACGGTGCGCGAGGTAGCAGTCGCTCGCCACGTCCAGGACTACGCCGTGCGTTTGCTCGAAGCGACACACAAAGAGCGCCCCGGTGCGCCGGCGTTGGTGCAGCGCTACGTGCGCTTCGGCGCGAGCCCGCGCGGCGCACAGGCCTGCCTGCTCGCAGCCAAAGCGCGCGCGGTGTTCGCGGGACGCCTGCACGCGTCGATCGCGGACGTGCGTGCGGTCGCGATCGCGGCGTTGCGCCACCGCATCATCCTGAGCTTCGAAGGCGAAGCCGAGGGCATCACCACCGACCGCGTGCTCGAAGAAACCCTGAGCAGCGTGGCCGAGACGGTCTGATGGCCGCGCCCGCCAAGCAGCCGGGACGCGTTGGCAGCGCTGGCGAGCCGGCGCTGTTCGACGAAGCGTTTCAGCGCCGGCTCGAGACGCTCGCGCTGCTGACGCGTCGCGTTTTGCCGGGCCGCGATCGCGCCGAGCGTCGCTCGCGCCGCGCGGGTCAAGGCGTCGAGCTCGCGGATTATCGCAGCTACGCGCCCGGCGACGACTACCGGCACATCGATTGGAACGCCTACGCGCGCACCGAGCGCTTGATGCTGCGGCTCTACGAACAGGAAGAAGATCTGTGCGTGTATCTGCTGCTCGATTGCTCGGCCTCGATGGGGCTCGGCGCGAGCGGCAGCAAGCTCGTCTACGGCAAGCGGCTCGCCGCCGCGCTCGCGTACGTGGCGCTGAGCGGTCTCGATCGCGTCTCCGTGAGCGCGCTCGGCACCGAGCAAACGGCGCGTATGCCGGACGGCCGCGGCCGCGCGCGCATCTTTTCGGTGCTGCAGTTCTTGAAACCGCTGCAAGCCAGCGGCCAAACCGATCTCGGTGCCTCAATCACGCGCTTCTTGACGCAGCACAAGCGCCGCGGCATCGCGATCCTGCTCAGCGATCTCTACGATCCGAACGGCTTCGAGCACGCGGTGAGCAAGCTGCGCTATGCGCGCTTCGAGCCGCACGTCATCCATTTGATCGATCCCGCAGAGCAAAAGCCGAGCCTGCGCGGCGATATCGAGCTGCGCGACGTCGAGAGCGATCAAACGCGCGAGGTCACGATCACCCCCGCGTTGCTCCAGCGCTACGAGCGCGCCTACGCGGCGCACCTCGCGCGCATCCGCGGCTTCTGCGCCGATAAGCAGGTGCCGCTGCATTCGATCGCGATCGACGCGCCGCTCGAAGATGCGGTGCTCGGCATCTTGCGGCGCGGCCGGCTACTTTCGTGATGGAGCGCTGACGGACCCGCGATGGAGCTCTTCGGACTCACGCTCGGCCAAGTGTTGTTCGTGCTCGGCGGTGCGTCGGCGCTGACGGTCGCCCTGCACATGCTGCGCGCGCACCACAAACGCGCGCCTGTGCCGTTCTTGCCGCTGTGGGAGAGCGTGCTCGCGCGGCGCGAAGGCAGCAGGTTGTTCGCGCGGCTCACGCGTGTGCTGAGCCTGCTGTTGTCATTGTTGATCATGTTGCTGCTCGCGCTCGCGCTGGGCGATCCAAGGCCGGCTGCGGGCGCTGCGGGCGTGACGCATCGCGTGGTGCTGATCGATGCCGGGCTGGCCATGCAAGCGCGCGACATCGCGGGCGAACCGCGCGGTCGGCTCGGCGCAGCGCTGGGTTGGGCGCGCAAGCTCACCGCTCAAGCGGGGCCGCTCCTGCCCACGCTGCTCGTCCAAGTCGACAGCGCGGCCGTGCCGCTCGGGCCGTTCACGCATGACACCGCGACGCTCGACCGCGCGCTAAACGACGTCGAGCCGAGCGACCTGTCGACCGATGTCGCGGGCGCATACCGATTCGCGCTCGACGCGCTCGAGGGTCGCAAGCGCGCAGAGATC
>JAYUYY010000888.1:0-3293 GCA_043752225.1 Sandaracinaceae bacterium
GAAGGGCTCGTGCAACGCGCGCTCGCCGACTTACCGTCCTTCGCGGGCTTCGTCGCGAACGGACCGACGAACGCTCAGCCCGCGAGCGCGCAGCCGGTCGCGCTCTCAGGGGAGTAGCCGTGGCTTCACAGCGAGCGCCCGCGCCAACCATCAACAACCTGCCGTTTCCCAAGTGGGTGCTCTGGCTCTCGCTGCCTGGGATCATCGCGCCGGCGCTGATCTTCGTTTTCATTCTGTTCAGCGAGCGCGCGCACGACGAGACGCGCTGTCCGTTTCGCGAGCACGAGCGTCGCGAGATCGCCGCGGGCATCGCGGTTGTCGAGGAAGCGCGCAACTGCTTCCGCGATGTCGAGGAGCGGCGCTTCGTCGTGCACCGCCAGGGCCAAACGCAGGTGCTCGGGCAGCGACGCTTTGCACGCGCGGCGTTCGCGCCTGACGTCTATTCCTGGAAAGCCAGCCTGAGCGCCGAGGGCGAAACGCACGTGCGCGTCGACAACCGCGGCCACGGCGAGGCGCGCTTTCGAGAAGGCACCGCGGCGGAAAAAGCCAAGTGGCCAAAGGCTCCGTGATCCGCCAGCTGTCCGTGTGCGTGCGATCGCGGCAGCCGAGCGATCACGAAACTAGCCACCCGCCGCGCCGAGGCCCACGATCCCGGCGTGGCTGAGCCCTCCGACGAGCTGCTGGTAGGCATCGAGCGCTTTCTCGATCACTTGCGGATCGAGCGGCGCTCCGCGGCGCGCACGGTCGAGACATACGGCCGCGATCTGTACGCGTTTCACACGTTCGCGACCGCGCACGGCCTACCGCTCGACTTGCGCAAGATCGGCGTCTTCGAGCTGCGACGCTTTCTCGCGGTCGCGGTGGCCGGCTGTGGACCTGCGACGATCGCGCGCAAGCTTGCTGCGCTGCGCGCGTTCTTTCGTTACCTCAGCGAGCGTCGCGAGATCGCGGACAACCCGGCCGCAGCGCTGCGCCTTCCGCGCGTACCGCGCACGCTGCCCGCGTTCTTGGCGGTGTCGCAAACCACCGAGCTCGTTGAGATGCCGAGCCGTCCAGGCAACGGCGTACGCAGCGCGCCCGGCGATCATGAACAAGCGCTCGTGCTGCGCGATCGCGCGCTGCTCGAGCTGCTCTACGGCGCGGGGGTGCGCGTGAGCGAGCTCTGCGGTCTCGACCTGCTCGACGTGGATCTTCCGGCGCGCTCGGCGCGCGTGCTCGGCAAAGGCAGCAAGCAGCGCATCGTTCCTTTCGGCGAGCCGTGTGCCACGGCGCTGATCGAGTATTTGGAAGCGCGCGCGCAGCTGCGCAGCCCGCGCACGCTCGGACAGCACGCGACCGCGCTCTTCCTCGGCCGCTTCGGCACGCGCCTCACCACGCGTCAAGTGCAAACCCTGGTGCAGCGTTACGGCGCGCTCGCGACCGGCCGTCCGGACGTCCATCCGCATGCGCTGCGCCACAGCTTCGCAACGCACTTGCTCGATGCCGGCGCGGATCTGCGCGGGATTCAAGAGTTGCTCGGCCACGCCAGCTTGTCGACGACGCAGCGTTACACCCATGTCAGCGTCGATCGCTTGCTCGAGGTCTACGCCAAAGCCCATCCGCTGGCGCGCGAGCGTTCTTGACTCTTTCGCAGCCACGTCTACACCAGTCACCCGTTGTGCTTCTGACTCCTTCGAGGTGACCTGTGCCGAAGATTCGCTCTACCACCGTGATCGCCGTGCGCCGTGACGGTCGCGCCGCGATGGCTGCCGATGGTCAAGTCTCGCTCGGCAACACGGTCGTCAAAGAGAAGGCGCGCAAGGTTCGCACGATCGCGAACGGTCGCGTGCTCACCGGCTTTGCGGGCGCGACCGCCGATGCGTTCACGTTGCTCGATCGCTTCGAAGCCAAGCTCGAAGCGCATCAGCACAACCTCACGCGCGCGGCCGTAGAGCTCGCCAAGGATTGGCGCACGGACCGCTACCTGCGAAAGCTCGAGGCAATGTTAATCGTGATGGATGCGACGACCACCTTGCTGCTGAGCGGCACCGGCGACGTGATCGAGCCCGACGAGGGCATCATCGCGATCGGCTCGGGCGGCAGCTACGCGCTCGCATCGGCGCGCGCGCTCTTGCGGCATACGGCCTTGTCCGCGCCGGAGATCGCGAAGGAGTCGCTGTTGATCGCCTCCGAGATCTGCATCTACACCAACAACTCGATCATGCTCGAGGAGATCGGTCGATGAGCCCTTCGAGCAAAGAGCTGCGCAGCTTCACGCCGCGCGAGGTGGTCGGCGAGCTGGACCGCTACATCGTTGGTCAAGCAAAGGCCAAACGCGCGGTTGCGATCGCGCTGCGGAACCGCTGGCGGCGCAAGCAAGTGCCCGCGGAGCTGCGCGAAGAGATCACGCCCAAGAACATCATCTTGATCGGCCCAACCGGCGTCGGAAAGACCGAGATCGCGCGCCGCTTGGCGAAGCTCGCGCAGGCGCCGTTCGTGAAGGTCGAGGCCTCGAAGTTCACCGAGGTCGGTTACGTGGGCCGCGATGTGGAGTCGATCGTGCGCGACTTGATCGAGGTCGCCGTGCAGATGGTGCAGAGCGAGCAGCGCGATGCCGTGCGCGTGCGCGCCGAGGAGCACGCGGAGCAACGCTTGCTCGCATTGCTGCAGGGCTCTCGCGAGGTCGCTGCGCTCGACGCGAGCAATGCGTTCGTCGTCTCGGCAGGCGGCGCGGTCACGCCCCCGCGTACGGGGGCACAAGGTGGCGAGCTGCGCGCGAGGCTGCGCGCCGGCGAGCTCGATGACGTGCTCGTCGAGCTCGAGGTCACCGATACCAACCACCCGTTGCTCTCGGTGTTCGGAGCAGGGCCCGGCGGCCAAGGCATGGAGGAGATGGAAGGGCGGCTCAAAGACATGCTCGGCAATCTCCCGGGCATGAAGGGCAAGACCGCGCGCCGCAAGCTGCGCGTCGCCGATGCGCGCCGCCTGCTCGAGGACGAAGAAGCCGGCAAGCTCGTCGACATGGAGCAGGTCAAACACGAAGCGCGCGAGCGCACCGAGCAATCCGGCATCGTGTTCTTGGACGAGATCGACAAGGTTGCGGGCGGTAAGAACCACTCCGGTCCCGACGTGTCGCGCGAAGGCGTGCAGCGCGATCTCCTGCCGATCGTCGAGGGCTCGACGGTCAGCACCAAGTACGGGCCGATCAAGACCGACCACGTGCTGTTCATCGCCGCGGGCGCGTTCCACGTCTCGAAGGTCTCGGATCTCATTCCCGAGCTACAGGGCCGCTTCCCGATCCGCGTCGAGCTCGA
>JAYUYY010000889.1:0-3292 GCA_043752225.1 Sandaracinaceae bacterium
GAGCGCAGAGTCGTCGTCTGCGTCGGCTCGCGTGACCGCAGCCAGCCCGGCCGCACGACCGGTCGCTGTCGAGCCATCCACGCCCAGCGCTGCGTCGCGCGCGCGCGAGGTCATCCTGCGACCACTCAGCGCAACGACCGAGGACAGAACGACCGGCTCTGGAACTCCGGCCAGCTCACGAGCGCTTCCTGATCAGCGCGCCCGGCTCGAGGTGGTCGTAATGCCGTACGGCGAGGTGTTCGTCGACGACGTGCACGTCGGTAAGTCGCCGCTCACCGTGCAGCTCGCGCCTGGCACGCACGCGGTTCGAGCGCAGACCCCCAACGGCGTGCTGCGGCGTCAGATCAGCGTGCGCAACGGTCAGCGCGAGCGACTCGTCCTGCAGTGACCTTCGCGACCGCAGGTGAGCGGCGCGCCGGTCGCGAGCCGCTAGCGGCCGTTGCCCGCGGGTGGCTGATCGCCGTGTTGCTTGTGATCGTCGAGCAGACCGAGGCCAATCGCGAGCGCCTTGCGCACGCGGTCGAGCACTTCGGCTTCCGCCTTTTGTTGCGCCGTCAGGCGCTCGAGCTTGCTCACGAGCTGCTCGCGCTCGACGCTCATGCGGCCGACGCGCGCCTCGAGATCGCTGCGCGAGGATTCGGCCTCTTCGAGCTGGTCGTGAAGCAGCTGTGCCTTGGTCTCGAGCTCCGCGGCATTTTTGGCGGCGCGACCGAGCTCGCTTGCCCTTTGCTCTTCGAGCGTGCGCCGGACCTCGGATAGCTCGCTGCGATGCGTAGTCGCGGCCGATTCGATCGCCGATCGGTGCGCGCTCGCAGCCGCTTCGCTCGCGGTCCGATGCTCTGTCGCAGCGGAATCGATCGCGGCTTTGTGCAGAGCTTCGAGCTGGCTGCGCAGCGCCTCGAGCGCACTGCGGCCGGCCGACTCGGCTTCGTTGCGCGCGGCTTTGATCGTCACCGCGTGCTCTTCGCGCAGATCCGCGAGCTCTTCGGCGTGCTGCTTGCGCGCAGCCTCTTCGCTCCGCGCCTGCGCCTGCTTGTGATCCTCGAGCGCCTTGGCATTCGCCACATCGCTCGCGGCTTTCTCTTCGGCGGCCTGTTGGATCAGCGCGGCGAGCTCATCGGCGTGCACGCCCTTGACGCCCGCGAGCTCTTCGCCCAGCTCTCTGCTCCGAGCTTCGGCGCGCTCCATGCGACCGCGCGTGTCGTCGAGGCGCTTCTTGGCCGCGTCCTTGTCGGCCTGCAGCTGGTCGACGATCTCTTTGCGCTTGTCGATCTCGCGCTGCAGCTCGACTTGCTTGTCGCGCAGGTCGGTCAGCTCGCGCTCGATCACCAGGCTCTTGTCGCTCGCCTCGATCAGCTGCTTGTCGCGCGCCGTGACCTGATCGCGCAGATCGAGCAGCTCGCGATCCTTGCGGTTGAACTGCTCGCGTAGATCGAGCAGCTCGCGGCTGGTCGCGCCGCCCTTCTTGCTGTTCTCGGTCAGCGTGCGCTCGGCCGTGCTCGCGCGCTGCTCCGCAGTCGTCGCGCGTTGATCCGCGTGAGCGGCCTTTTGCTCGGCGGATTGCGCAGAGCGCTCGGCTTGGCCGAGCTTGGTCTGGGCTTGCGAGAGGTCTTCGCGCAAGCGCGCGAGCTCGCGCGCATCGCCAGCGTTCGCGGCGGCAGGCGGCGCTGCGATCGGCATCGAGGTCCGCGCGGGCAGCGGCGCCATCGCGCCCGGTGCGGCGACCGACATGCGAGGCATCGTCGTGGCACTGACAGGAGGCGCAGCAGCGGGCGCTGGCGCGGCCGGTGGCGGCGGCGCCTCCTCGACCTCGTCGTCCGCGCTCAGATCGAAGCTCGCGACCTCTTCCGTCGCGCTACCCGGATCCGAAGCCAGCTCTTCTTCCGCGACCGTTTCGACGGCAGCCGACCTGGCGGCGGCCTGCGCAGGCGGCTCGCTCGCGACCACGACCACGTCGTCGTCGTCGTCGAGGTCCGAGACCTCGAGAATGTCGGCCTCGTCGGTGTCGGCATCGAGCTCGAGGACTGGGCTGTCCGCTGCACCACCGAGCGTCACATAGCGCTGCACGACGGCGAGCAGCGCGTCCGTCGTGATCGGCTTGTGGAGATACTCTTCGGCGCGCGTGCGCAGCTTCTTGTGCTGGTCGAACGTCTCTTCGGTGGCCTCGCTCGAGAGGATCACGAGCGGCACATCCTTGAGCGCGTCTTCCTTCTTGAGCTTCTTGCAGACCAAGAAGCCGTTCATCCCCGGCAGCTCGATCGTGAGCAGGATCAGATCGGGCCGACTGGCCATCGCACGATCGATCCCGTGGTTGCCGTCGCCTGCGATCTCAACCGAAGCGCCGAGCGATTGGAGTCGGCTCTGGACCTCGCCCGCGAACGCGGCATCGCTCTCGAGCACCAGAATCCGCTGACCCATCCACGTCCCTCCAGCCAAGCTCGATCGGAGTCGAGCCCGAGTAGGCAGCATAGTGGTCGAGGATTTTTGGTGTCAACGATCGCGTCGCCAAACACTGGCCAAACCCAAAAGAATTTCGGGCGGTTACCGCGCGAGATCAGAACCACGCACAAGTCCAGACAGGCACCTTCTGGACAGCGCGCAGTTACGTAAGCAGTTACGTAAGCAGTTGCGGCAAGTAGCTACGGCAAGCGCGCGGTCGCGAGCAAGCGCAGCACGCTCGCTTCGTCGAGGTCGCTCGTCACCGCGTATGCGAGGCCGTTCTTCTCCAGCATCGGGACCGCGAAGCCGCGCACGCCGTGGAACGTGGTGATCGTGTGCGCGCCGACATGGCTGCGCCGACCGCCTGCGCGCTGCAGTGCAGCATCGTCGTGAAGCAGCAGCTGCGCTTCGGCGGACGGCTGAAACACCAAGATCGTCAAGCGACTGCCCGCTGCGCTGTAGTCCAGGCGCGCCGCCGGCGCACCGCCGACGTTCGTCACGCGTGCACCGACCAGCTGCACATCGGGTTGGCTGAACTCGACGGGTCGCACACGAAAGCCCACCTGGCCACTGAGCGAACGCGACAGCTGACCCGGCTGCTGCTCCGGTTTGAAGTCCGGCGGCAAGCCGTCGAGGTGGCGCGAGACCACTGTATTGAGCAGGCCCGAGGGCACTGATCGAGCCTCCGGAGCCTGCGGCGCCGACGGCTTATAGGTCGCGACCACGCCGAGCAACACGGCCGCTGCAACCGCGATCATCCCGGTCGCTCCTGCCCCGCGCCACGATCGTCGGCTGTTCTGCTCACGCGCAACCCCGTCGAGCGCCCGCAGCACACGGTCGCGCGCGCCGAACG
>JAYUYY010000890.1:0-19267 GCA_043752225.1 Sandaracinaceae bacterium
TCGTCGCGACCGTTGCACTGCTCGAGCGTGCTCACGCACGCGCCGCTATCGGGAACGCTTCCTCCGGTCGCCGGTTCCATTTCGACTGCGTTCTCGAGCAACGCCGCGTCGAATACATCACACCCGCTAAGCCAGATGAAGAGCACGCACGTGCACGCAAGCCACACGCTTCGGTGAGTGCTTCCCATAACAACGCATCCTCAACCCGCGTCCCACTCCTTCCCCATATCACAGACTCGAAGAGCGCTCGACGGCGCCTCCCAAGATCTTCCCGGGTGACGTCCTCGTTTGCGGAACAGCGTGCCTCCCTTGGCCCCAAAGGCGCACGGCAAACCGCGCGATCAACGCGATTCGCCGCGCAGCCAATAGCAGGCTTACATCAGCGCGATGCGCGCGCGTCGAGCACGCTGCCGATGCGCTTCGCGATCAAGTCGAGCGCCGGCGCGAAGTCGTCTTGGCAGATCGATTGCACGATGCCGTTCGCGCCGAAGCCCTTTGCGACCTGCACGATGCGCCGCGGCGGATACGCCTTCGCGAAGTCACCGCGATCGCACGACGCAATGAGATTGTCGTCGTCCACTTCGGGCGTACCGCGCTGATCGACTCGCTCTTGCATGATCGGGTCGGCGAGCAGGCTGTCGTAGAACGCATCGCTCGATTGCGGATCGGTGAAGTCGAAGTTGGCGATTCGATCGGGCGTGAGCAACGCGGGCGGCACACCGACGATCGCGCCGAACACCACCAGATCCTCATTGCCTTCGCGCAACGCTTTGAACCCGCGAACATACCGCTCTACATCATAGATATTGTTGGGCTCGGCGCGCTGGCTCTCGAAGAAGCAACGCGTGTTGAGCCCTTGCTGGCGCAGCGGATCATCCACCGAGACGGACGCATTGATCGGTCGGAAGTGACGGGTGTTGCTGCTCGAGCAATCCTCTTCATCGGTCACGACGATCACCGCGATGAGCGAGAGCCCGTCGCGGGGATTGTTGCGCAGGAAGCCAGCATTCGGTCCATTACCCGACTGGCCCGTAATGCCAAAGCCTGCTGGATCGGGCAGGAACGCGATGCGCGGATCCTCCGCCGGCCAGACCGCCTTCAGCACGCTCTCGAGCTGCTGCTCGAAGCCACAACCCATCGTCCCGATCGACGCAATGCACTGAAAATCCGTCGCGAGCTGCTCCGAATCCACACCCTCTTGATAGGTCAAGAAGCGCGGCATGAAGGTCGGCGTGCTGCAACCCAAGACCTCTGGATTGGCAACGTTCCTGAGCACGCCGTCATCACCCAGTCCGTCGCAATCGGGAATGCCAGCAATGCCTGAGAGGCCCATGTCGCTCGACACCACGCCTAGATGCACATCTTGAACGCGCGGTGCGTCCGGTGCGCCATCCCCGTCAAGGTCTGCACCTTCTAAGAGTGTTCGAATCAAACGCGCGAACTGTGAGCGCAGCGCGATCTGCTCCTCGCGCATCGAGCCTGAGTTGTCGATCATGAAAAGCAGATCGATCTTATCGACCGGCTCGCGCGGTTCGGTGCTCCCGCCATCGCGATCAATCGGAGCGCCCGAATCGTCGCGCGCGATCTGAGCATCGGCCCCGCTGGCATCAGGCTTGCTCGCATCGGGGTCACCGCCGTCGTGCTCGGAATCCGGCCGATGCGGGTTCGAGACTCCCGAGTCCGAGCAGCTCGAAGCATCACCGCAGTTTCCACTGCTGGGGTCGCATCCGAGCATGCCGAAGCAAAGGGCGATCAGTATTCCTATAAGAGAGTGTGTGCGATTCATTGATTGGCCCGCCGTAGTGTAAACGTACGCTATTCGAAATACCGGACATTCGCACCAAGCCAAGCGTGCGCACGCGCTGCTCTCCACTTTGAGCTTGTTCGCACCGGCGGTAAGCCGTCAGCGAATCGACCTCGCCCGCGTGATCCGGGGTCTGCCGGGGGATCCCAGGCGGCCAAAGCGGCCGGACCACCTTGAATTTGGACGCTTGGAATCGCGTTCGATACGGGTAGCCGGCGCGGAACCTGCCGTTGCATGCCCTGCATACGCGATTTCTGGTAAGACTCGAGCTATACGGTGGCGCCGTTAGTCGGGTGCCGACCACACGGGGTGAGCATGTTGCTCGCCGCGAGCTTCGGTTGAAATCAGCCGATCTCAGCTGTCGAAAGCATTGAGGTTTTCTGGGTGGCGGTCGCCGAACGCAAACCACCGTGGTTGAAAGTGCCGCTCGCAGGCGGCGAGCAGCATGCGGAGCTCAAGCGGATGTTCCGCGAGCTCAAGCTGCACACGGTGTGTGAAGAGGCCCGCTGTCCGAACCTCGGCGAGTGCTGGGGCGCGGGCACGGCCACTTTGATGATCCTCGGCGACACGTGCACGCGCGGCTGTCGGTTCTGCGCGGTGACCAGCGGCAACCCGCGCGGCGTCGTCGATGAGAACGAGCCCGAGCACGTGGGCCGGGCGCTCGGCAAGATGAGCCTCGCCTATGTAGTGCTCACCATGGTCGACCGCGACGACTTGCACGACGGCGGCGCCAGCCATGTCGCGAAGACGGTGCAGCAGATTCGCGCGCACAGCCCGAGCCTCCTAGTCGAGACGCTGGTCGGCGACTTCGCAGGCAAGTGGGAAGACCTCGAGACCGTCGTGCGCGACGGTCGGCCGGACGTGCTGTCGCACAATGTCGAGGTCGTGCCGCGCTTGCAGCGCGCGATGCGCGACGCGCGCTGCTCGTTCGATCGCTCGCTCACCGCGCTCGAGCGAGCGCGCGCAGCCGGTGCGAACGTCACCAAGTCTTCATTGATGGTCGGCTGCGGCGAAGAAGAGCACGAAGTGATCGACGCGCTCACGCAGCTGCGCTCAGTCGGCGTCGATGTCGTGACCATCGGGCAATACCTGCGACCGACCGACAAGCACGCGAGCGTCGTGCGCTATGTCGCGCCCGAGGAGTTCGCCGCCTACAAGCTGGCGGGCGATTCGATGGGGTTTAAGTTCGTAGCGTCGGGGCCGTTGGTGCGCTCGAGCTACCGCGCCGCCGAAGCATTTCTAGAAGGCATCTTGCGGGGTCACGACGCGCCTCGCAGCGATCGATACGGAAAAAGACGTCTGGAGATCGTGACTTGATGGAAGTGCATCAGAGCTATCCGCCCAGCGTTTTACCTTGGGCGGCCGATCACGAAGTCGTCGCGGTGCTCGATCTCGATGGTCGCGCGGATCCGACGCACGACCCGCGCATCGATCTCGCGCTCGCACGGCGCATCTACACCGGCATGGTGCGGACGCGGCTGATCGACTTGCGGCTCACGAAGCTGCAGCGCCAAGGGCGCATCGGGTTCCACGTCGGCGCCGAAGGCGAAGAGGCCGCGATCGTCGCGTCGGCCGCAGCGATGCGCAACCAGGATTGGCTCTTTCCCTGCTACCGCGAGGTCGGCGCGGCGCTGTACCGCGGCTACTCGCTGCAGACGTATCTCGACAACATGTTCGGTAACTCGAACGACGTCGTGCACGGCCGGCAGATGCCCGATCACATTACGGCGCGCAGCGTGCGCTTCGGCTCGGTCACCGCGCCGATCGGTACGCAGATCACGCAAGCCGTCGGCTTTGCTTGGGCTGGCAAGCTGCGCCGCGAAGACGTCGTGACCGCGTGCTACTTCGGCGACGGCGCGACCAGCAGCAATGACTTTCACGCGGGCATGACGTTCGCCGGCGTGTTCGCGACGCCGACGCTGTTCTTGCTGCGCAACAACGGCTGGGCGATCAGCGTGCCGACCTCGCATCAAAGCGCGGCGCGCGCGCTCTCGGACAAGGGCGTCGGCTACGGCGTGCCTGCGGTGCGCTGCGACGGCAACGATGCGCTCGCCGTCTATGCGACCGTGCATGCCGCGACTGCGCGCGCAGCTTCCGGCGGCGGGCCGACCTTGATCGAGCTGATCACGTATCGCGCAGGCGCGCACTCGACGAGCGACGATCCCACCGCGTATCGCGACAAAGCCGAGCTCGAACGCGCGCTCAAGCGCGATCCGCTTCGACGCATGCGCAAGTATCTCGAGCGCCAGGGCTCGTGGTCGGACGCCGAAGAGCACGCGCTCGAGGCCGAGGTCGACGCCGAGCTCAAGCAATGCATCGAGCGCGCTGAAGCAGCACCTGCGCCGAGCATCGCGAGCATGTTCGAAGAGGTGTTCGAGCAAATGCCTCCGCACCTCGCCGAGCAACAGCGCGAGTGCGTGCAGGGCCCGCGCGCCAAGAAACACCACTGAGGCAGCCAGCGGGGAGGCACAGCCTGCCCCGTAAAAGCGCGGCGCCGCGCTTCCCCGGAGATAGAGCTCTCATGCAAATGAACATGGTGTCGGCGTTGAACGATGCGCTGCGCGTCACGATGCGCGGGGATGAGCGCGTCGTGTTGCTGGGCGAAGACGTCGGCAAGGTCGGCGGCGTCTTTCGCGTCACCGCAGGGCTTCAGCAAGAGTTTGGCGATGAGCGCGTGATCGACACGCCGCTCTCTGAAACCGGGATCATCGGCGCAGCGATCGGGATGGCGCTCGGTGGCATGCGACCGGTGCCCGAGATTCAGTTCGCCGACTTCATCTTTCCCGCGTTCGATCAGCTCGTGAACGAAGCTGCGAAGTACCGCTACCGCAGCGGCGGCGAATACACCTGCCCGATGGTCGTGCGCGTACCGGTCGGCGGCGGCATCAAGGGCGGTCACTATCACTCGCAGTCGCCCGAGAGCATGTTCATCCACACGGCCGGCCTCAAGGTCGTGTGCCCGAGCAATCCCTACGATGCGAAGGGCCTGCTCATCTCCGCGATCCGCGACAACGATCCGGTGCTGTTCTTCGAGCCCAAGCGCGTGTACCGCGCGCTCAAGATGGATGTGCCCGAGGGCGACTACGCGCTCGAGCTCTCCAAGGCGAAAGTGGTGCGCGAAGGCGAGCACGTCACGTGCGTGAGCTGGGGCGCGATGTTGTTCGAGGCGCTCGCGGCTTCCGAAGAGGTCAGAGCGCAAGGCGTCGAGACTGAAGTGATCGATCTACGCACGCTGTGGCCGATCGATATCGAGACCGTCGTCGAGAGCGTGAAGAAGACCGGACGGCTCGTGATCGTGCATGAAGCTGCGCGCGCGTGCGGGCTCGGCGCGGAGATCGTCGCTGAGATCTGCGAGAAGGCATTCATGCACCTCGAAGCTCCGCCGCGCCGCGTGACCGGCTTCGACACGCCCTTCCCGTACACCCACGAGAACGAGTACCTTCCGCTCGCTCACCGCATCGCACCCGCGCTGCTCGAAACGGCGAAATTCTGATGGCCCGTTTTGAGTTCAAGCTCCCGGATATCGGCGAAGGCGTGACTGAAGGCGAGATCGTCGCCTGGCACGTGAAAGAGGGCGACAAGGTCGCCGAAGACCAGCTGATGGTCGAGGTCATGACGGACAAAGCGACCGTCACGATCGGCGCGCCGCGCGGTGGTCGCGTCGACAAGCTCTACGCAGACGTCGGCCACACGGTGAAGGTCGGCGACGTGCTGATCGTGATCGAGAGCGGCAACGGCTCACGTGTCACCGCGCAGATGCCGGCTGCAACGGCGGTCGGCGACATCAAGGATGCGCTTCCAGGCACGGGCTTCTTCGGCGAGAAGCGCGCGACCGCATCTGCTGCGTCATCGAGCACTGCGTCATCGAGCACGGCTTCGAGCACGCACCATGAGACGGTCGTGAGCACGGCAGCTCCACAAGCGTCGCAAGCGCCCGCGCACTTCGACGCCAAACCGCTCGCAACGCCTGCGACGCGCAAGCTTGCACGCGATCTGCAGATCGATCTGCGCGCGGTTCCGGGCTCGGGCCCTGGCGGTCGCGTCACGCGTGAAGACGTGATCGCGCGCTCCAGCGCCGGCTCGCTCGACGCGCCCAGCGTACGCAGTGGACAACACGCGCCGGCACCGGCTGCGCGCAAAGCTAAAAAGCCCGCCGGCCCGGCTGCGGGCTCACGCATTCCGCTGGTCGGGATGCGCCGCCGCATCGCCGAAAACATGTCGCTCTCGAAGAACACGGCCGCACACTTCGCGTTCGTCGAAGAGTGCGAGGCCGATCGTTTGATCGCGCTGCGCGACGAGCTCAAGCCGATCGCCGAAGAGCGCGGCGTCGAGCTGACGTTCATGCCGTTCTTGATCAAGGCCGTGGTCAACGCGCTCAAGCGCTACCCGATCATCAACAGCAGCCTCGACACCGCCAGCAACGAGATCGTGCTGCACGATCGCTATGACATCGGCATCGCGGCCGCGACCGAGCAAGGTCTGGTCGTGCCGGTCGTGCGCAACGCCGACAAGCTCTCGCTGTTCGAGATCGCAGCCGAGGTGCAGCGCCTCGGCGTCAAAGCGCGCGAAAACACGCTCAGCCGCGAAGAGCTCTCCGGCTCGACGTTCACGATTACGTCGCTCGGCAAGCAAGCCGGCTTCTTCGCGATCCCGATCATCAACTTCCCGAACGTCGGCATCCTCGGCATTCACCGCATCAAAGAGCGCCCGATCGTGCGCAACGGCCAGATCGCGATCGGCCAGATCATGTTGCTCTCGCTCTCGCTCGATCACCGCCTCGTCGACGGCCACATCGGCGCGGCGTTCGCGTACGAAGTGATCGAAGGCCTGCAAGCACCTTCGCGCTTGCTGCTCGAGGATTGAGCCCAATACTTCGATTGCAATGTCGAACGAAGAGCCCGAACACGCCGCACCCGAAGGTGCGACCTGCGCCGAGCATCGAGAGCGCACCGCCGCGTTCACGTGCCCGCGCTGCGCCAAGCATGCGTGCATCACCTGCTTTCAGCTCGCGGTGAACCGCTGCGTGACGTGCTTGCGCCGCGATCCCGCCGAAGCCTCACCGCCGATGCCGTTCGAAGCCGGCGATGGCACGTTGCTCGGGCGTTACTTCCGCACCTTCGGCACCGCGTTTTATCCCGCGCGCAGCGCACCGGCGTTTGCGCGCGATGACGTATCGCCTGCGCTCAAGTTCTTCTTGTTGTCGTCGCTGCCGCTCGTGCTGATCGCGGGCATCGTGCCGTACACGCGCACGCTGATGTTCGGCGACCTCGCGGTGCGCGTGGTCGGCAAGCCGTCGCCTCAAGACATCGCGTTCGACGTGCTGCGCGCGATCGGCGCGCAGTCCGCGCTCTCGGCCGTCGAGCTCGCGTGCTTGTTCCTGCCGTTCGTAAGCCTGGTCGCGGCCTACGCGCCCGAGCGCAAGAGCGCCGCAGCGCGCGCAGTGCTCTATCGCTTTTGGCTCGGCCCTGCGGCCGCGCTGCTCGGCTACCTCGCGGCGTGGCTGATGCCGGTACCGGTCGCGAGCTTGCTCGCGCATCCCGAGCAGATGCCTCCGTTTTCGTTGCTCTTGGTCGGGTTTGCTCAAGCCGCGCTGCGGGTCTTCCAGATCCTCGCGCTCACCTCGACCGCGCGCATCGCGGTTGGCCTCTCGATCCCGCTCTCATTGGTCGTCGTCGGCGTGCCGCTCATCCTTCAGATCCTTGCGGTGCCGCTCGCCGCGCACGGCATCGAAAAGATGTTGCCGGCTTCGCCTAAGACGACCGAATCGGCGCCCGCTGCCGCGCCCGCTGCCGCGCCCGCTGCAGCACCGGCCGCGCCGGCCGCGCCGGCCGCGACCACGACACCTCCGGCACCCACCGCGCCCGCTGCGATCGAGCCCGCTTTGATCGGTCCAGCGACAGACGCCGCAGCCGATTGAGCGGGTAGGTGGGTTCGGGTACGGTCCAGCCCGTGGCCGACCCGAAAGCAAACTCGCCGACGCAGACAACGCCTTCGACGCCGACGAGCACGCAGCCCACTGCACCGAGCAGCGGATCCGTGAGCGGTAAGGCTCCGTTCGCTCCAAAGCACAAGCGCACGATGCCCGAGCGCTTCGCGCGTTGGGTGCTGCTCTTCTTCACCCTCTTCGTGCTGCTCAGCGCCGGCTACACCTGGGCCACGCTCAATTACACGTACTCGGAAGGCGAGCGCGTTGGCTACGCGCGCAAGATTTCGCACAAGGGCTGGCTCTGCAAAACGTGGGAGGGCGAGATCTCGCTCTCCAATACGCCTGGCTCCCAAGAAGCCGTGTTCGAGTACACGGTCCCGGAGCAAGCGGTGGTCGACAAGATCCGCGCGCTCGAGGGCAAGCGCGTCGTGATCCTCTACCAAGAACGCAAGGGTATTCCCTCGAGCTGCTTCGGCGACACGCTGTATCACGCGTATGACGTACGCGAAGTGAAGTAGGGCAGTCGGTCGAGGGCTCTGGCCTAGCTATTTTGGGCCATTGAACCCGCAGGGATGCTGCGATAATCCAGCGCTGCTGCTGTGGAGATGGTCCATTTGGGGGCTCTTCGTACGGCGGGTATCCCCCACATACGTGATGTGAGGCTTGTCCATGCGCAGTTTGCTTCAGGGCGCGCGTCGCCCTGCCGGTGTCCTATTCGCCGCGCTCGTTCTCTTCAGCGGCTTCGCATGCAGCTCACAGAGTGAGCCCGCGCCGAGCGAGCCAGCTCCGCGTTCGCGCAGCGCCGGCCTCACGCTCACGCTGTGGACCGAAGGTGTCGAGGCGACGCCGCCCGCGCCGCTCAGCGCCAATGATCTCTCGCCGACGTTCGAATACGTAAACGGCAGCAACCTGCCGAGCGGCACGAGCTTCGTCGGCCGGATCGCCGGCACGCCCGGCGCGAGCGGCACCGTGCACGCAGGCGGCTATGGAGCCATGTTCCGCGCGCAAGCCTCGCAGCCTTCGAGCAGCGGCGTGCCCACTTATACCTATGAGGTTCGTAAGCGAATCAACACCATCGGGTATACGAACGTGCGCCTCACCTATTGGCGGCGGCTCGTCGGCTTCGAGAGCACCTATGTGAATGGTCAGCTCGTGACCGATCGCTTGGTGGTTCGCTATTCGACCGTTACGACTCCCGGTCCAACGGATTGGATCGAAGCACAGGTCGCGCCGACCACCGGCTTGGGCTCGTGGAGCCAAGGCACCGTCGAAGGCTTACCCGCCGCGACGAGCTTATGGATTTCCTTCATGGCGGACTTCAAGCCGCGCCTCAACACCACCGTCACGCCTTCGGTCTATCAATTCGACGATTGGGCGTATGTCGATGACTTCGTGCTGACCGGTGATAGCGGCTGCAGCACCTCCGCCGATTGCAGCGACGGGACCGCGTGCACGCGCGATGTTTGTGACCTGCAAACGGGCGTGTGCTCGAATCCACCGATCGTGTGCGACGACGGCTCGTTCTGCACCGGCGCCGAATCGTGCGATCCAAGCACCGGCTGCCTCGCAGGCACCGCGCCCGAGATCGACGACGGAATCGCGTGCACCACGGACGCGTGCTCGGACGAGCTCGACCAAGTCACGCACATCGCAGACGACTCGCGCTGCGACGACCTCAATGCCTGCACGGCGGACGCGTGCGTCGCCGCGATCGGCTGCTCGAACACCGCCACGCCTGACGCGCCATGCACGGACGGAGTCTGCGACGCCGAGGGCGTCTGCGTGCTCGACCCGACCGCTGAGTGCGCGACGCTGCCCAACCATGCGCCGTGCGGCGTGGGCGCCTCGTGGTGCGAAGGCGGCGACTGCATCCTTTCGAGCGCGTGCGGCGATGGTTGGCTCAACCGCACGGGTGAGAACGAGCCGGTGGAAGCCTGCGACGACGGCAACAACCTCGATAACGACGCGTGCTCACCGGAGTGCGAGAGCGCGATCGTGACGCTCGTGCCCAGCGGTGTGATCGATCATGGCGTCGGCGTTCGCTCGCACGCCGCGGGCGTAGACGGCAACGGACGCGTGCTCGTGGTGTGGCAATCGGATGAAGGCGGCACGTCGCGTCTGCTCGCGCGGCGCATGACGGAGACCGGCCTTGTGGTTGTGGAGGATGAGATCCCGATTGTGCTCGAGAGCGCTTTGCCGACTTCGCTGCGCGTCGAGCCGCAGGTCGTGGGCTTGAGCTACGGCGGTTGGGCCGTGTTGTACACGCTCAACGCTGGACCCGATCAGAGCGGCCGGATCGCTTGGCGCACGATCCGCGACGACGGCACGTCGACTGACCGAGCAATTTTGGCGGCCTCGGATGCGGGCACGCGGAGTGAGAGGTCGGTTAAAGCCGCAGCCTACGGCGAAGGTTTCGTCGCCGTGTGGGTCGCGGAGCGCCAGACCCCCGCGAGCCAGATGAGCGTCCGGCACGCCATCTTCTTCGATGGTGGCTTACCCTACGAGGGCTTCGTCCAGGTGGTCCAAGACTGGACAGATACCTTCGGCGGAGCCGGAGTCGCGGTCGCGTCGGACTATTCAGATCCCAGTGTGATGTGGGAGTACAACGATGATGCGGTCACGATCGCGTGGACAACCGGCGGCGCGGGCGCGCCTCTGTACATGAGCAATCCGGATTACGGACTGCCGCAAGCGCAGCTGCCGCAAGCGTATGACGCCCATTCACCTACGCTGCTCGTTATCCCCTTCGTGACGAGGTCACCTCAGCAGCAGTCGTACTTTCCAGAGCCGGTTGTCGGATGGATCGATGCGACGGACAATCGACTGCACGTCTATGGGTCCTATGTGGACGGATCCTTTGGTAGCGAGCTTACGCCGCAAGTCGAGCCGCAGCTGGCTGGGTTCGGCACCGATGGCTTGCTCGTTGGCTACGGCTATGGCGATGCGCCCGATGCGGATCTCCAAGTGGTCGTGCCGGGGTACGAAGCTCCTTTGATCAGCGAGCCAGACGCAGACGCTCTGCTGGAAGCGCTGCACGCTGAAGGCGATCAGCGCGGCTTGACGCTCACGACTGCACGCAACGGAATCTGGGCTTCGTGGCGCGACGACGACGACTCACTGCGCATGTCGCTCGTTCGCACACCCGGTTATTCGCTCGAGGATGTGCCCGGTTGCTTCAACAGTATGCAGCGCATCCTCGGTGAATTTGAGGTCGGACCGGAACCGTACGATCAGGAGTGGGCGCAGTTGGGTTTTGCAGTTGCGGCGTCCGGGGATCGAGTGATCGCGGGGGCACCCTTCGCAATGCAGGACGGCAAAGACCAGCAAGGTGCCGCCATCATCTATCGCTTGGATGGGACGAAATGGACCCAGGAAGCTGCGTTGCGCTCAGAAGATATTGAGGCCAACGAATACCTAGAACCGTGGTTTGGCCACGAGGTCGCGATCGATGGTGATATCGCCGCGGTAAGCGAGCCGATGAACTTCGGTGTGTACCCGGAAACTGTCGGCCGAGTGCATGTGTACCAGCGCATGGGTCAGCAGTGGGTCGAGTCCGCGCTGATCTCAGGCGATGCGGATCGTAGCGTCGGCGACGCAATCGCGATTAGTGGCGAGTGGTTGCTTATAGGTGGCTGGGACTACGATCCCGAGAACCCTGGGCCCTTTACGAGAACGATGTTGGTCTATCGTCGAACGCCAGGGACGCCCGTCGACTCGTGGGAGCTTACCCAAGAGCTCGCGCCGTTCCTTTCGCATTATGAGATGGAGCTCGCGATCCAAGGAACGACCGCGATCGCCGCTGTAAGCGACGACATCTTGAGTGTGCTCCCAGCAGCCCACATATTCGAGCTGCAAGGCGATCAATGGGTTCAGTCCAGTGTGATTTCGTTCCCGGCTGACCCTAACCACTGGCCACAGACTCTGTCGCTCGCCCTCGACGGCGACGTTGCGATTATCGGATACGAAACTCATCGTCATCCTCAAGGCCAGCGCGCGGAGGTCCTGCGCAAGGTCGACGGCATATGGCAGCGCAGCGCGCCGATCGTGCAATCACTATCCGGCGGCGCTCGTTTCGGCTCCGGCGCGGCGCTCTCCGCAACGCACGCCTTTGTATCTAACTTCCCATGGACGACCGTGTACGACCGTTCCGAAGCCGGCTTCAGCAATGAGAGATTGTTGAGCACGCCGCTGCCTGGTTATGAGCTCAACATCGGCACCGACCTCGCGTTTACCAATGGCTTCCTTGTCGCTGGAGATGCACTGGCGATTGCGCGCAGTGGCATGACTCGCTCTGGAGCGGTCAACTTCCTCTCCTGCCAACCCGCGCTCGCATGCGGTGACGGCTGGCTCGAGGTCGGTGAAGCCTGCGATGACGGCAACGGCATCTACGGCGACGGCTGCGAGCCGACCTGCGAGCTCACGCCCACGTGCACGGCGATCGGCGAGAGCGACTCGAGCTGCGACTACGTCGATGACGACTGCGACGGCGTGTTCGATGAGGACTTTGGCGGTCAGTCGACCGGCTGCGGCGTCGGTGCGTGCGTGCAGCAGGGCGTGACCTCATGCGCGAATGGCTTCATCGTCGACAGCTGCGCGCCAAGCTCGCCGCTCGTGCAGGACGACTTCGCGTGCGACGGGATCGACGAGGATTGCGACGACATTGCCGATGAAGACTGCACGTGCGTCGCGCAGACCTCGACGCTGAGCGCGCACGCGAGCGCGGGTCGCGCGTTCGTGTGCGGCGCGACCGCGGTGACGTTCTTCTCCGATGGCTTCGAGAACGGCTCGCTCGGCAACTGGAGCGCGACCGGCAACTTCAGCGCGAGCAACGCGCTGGCGCAGGCGGGCACGTATTCGGCGCAAGCCGCGTTCACCGGCACGCCGACCTTGCGCCGTACCTTCGACACGTCTGCGCTGACCACCGCGACGCTGAGCTTCAACGTGCGTACGCGCGGGCCGACGACTGCGGGCTACGGCATCCATATCCGTCGCTCGACCAACGCGGGCAGCGCATGGACGACGATCGCATCGGCGCCCGGGCCTTTTGCGAGCTGGCAAACACCGAGCTTCAACAACATGCCGATCTCGAGCTCGCTGCTCGTCTCGTTCGAAGCGACGACCACCGACGCCACGCGCTTCGTGCACTACGACAACATCGCGCTCAGCGGCACGTGCGCGACGCCGACGTACTTCACGACCGGCACCCAAAGCTCGCTGGGCACGAATGCGAGCGCGACCGCGACGCTCCACCGCGCGCTCAGCGAGGCCAACGTCTGGCGCAGCGGCGCATGCGCGATCTGCGGCAACGGCGTGCTCGAGCAGGGCGAAGCCTGCGACGACCGCAACCGCATCACGGAGTCGTGCAACACGCCGGGCTGCCAGGTTTGCGATACGCACTGCACGCTCGTCGCGGGACAGCCGTGAGCTTCGCTCACCTCGTGAGTGGGTGGGGCCCGCTCTCGGGTGGATTGGGCGTTGCCGGCGGGGCGGGAGAACGGCGCACGTTCTCCCGATAATAAAGACGTTCACGCGAGTGGCCGCGCACGCATGTGAGCCGCGAGCGCGTCGAAGTATCCCGAACGCGGATCATCGATCCGAAACACGAGCCGGAACTGGTCGTCCAGGAGCGGCGCGCGCGGCAGCAGCCTGCTGAGCCGCTTCTTCTTCAAGTCATCGCGCACGTAGTACTCGGGTAACACCGCGACGCCTTCACCCGCGATCACGAGCGCGCGGATCGCAGCGATCGTGCCGATCCGGCGCAACCCGGCGAACTGCAGGTCGCCTACGCCATTGGGCGCTTCGCGCAAGTAACGCGACAGCGGGCGATCCGCCGTCGAGTCGATCAGCATGTGCTGCGCGCTGTGCTCCGCGCGCGTCAGCGGACGCTTACGCAAGAGCGCGGGCGCGCCGACGAACACGTAGCGCTCGTCGTGTAACACACGCGAGTCGAGCTTGGGATCGCTCAGGCGCGACGAAGTCACCGCGCAGTCGATCTCGCTCGAGCGCACGCGCAGCAAGAGATCCGAGCCCGACCCGAAGTAGAGGTGAAAGGTCAGCGAAGGAAACGCGCGGCTCAGGCTCGGTAGCATCGGTACGATCCACGACATGCCGAGCTCGTGCCGCGTGCCGAGGTGCAGCTCCATCGGTAGCGCTTCGCTCTGCCCGCGGCCGGCGCGCATCGCGTGCGTGAGCGCGCGCAGCGCAGCCGGCGCATGCGCGAGAAACGCGTGCCCTTCGAGCGTGAGCGCAACGCTGCGCGTCGTACGCATGAAGAGCGTGACCCCGAGCAGCTCTTCGAGCCCGCGGATGCGCTGGCTGATCGCGCCGGGCGTAAGCGCGAGCGACCGAGCCGCGCCTTTGAAGCTCGAGAGCCGCGCGACCTCGCAAAAACACTGGAGATCTTCGGGCGATGGCAACGTTTCCATAGCTCAGCGATTCTAAACGATTGTGTTCAAATAATATCGTTTGTCTCTTTAGTCTGGAAACGACACGGTAATCGCATGGCACGAACCACTTCGCGACGCACTTTCCTAATCACGGGTGTACAGACTTCGTTGCTCGCACCCGCTCTACTGACGCAAGCCTGCAGCACGCGAGATCAATCACTCACAGATGCCGGCAGAGCCACGCGAGATGCACAGGCTCCAGACTCTCCGGCTCCGGACGCCGCCGCAGACACAGACAGCGCGGTGAACGAGTACGACGGCAGCTATGGACCGCTGCCCGATGGGAGCTCGCCGTACTACGACGCGAGCGCACCCTACGCCGATGGCAGCGTGCGTTACGACGCCGGTGATCAAGAAACGTGTGTTCTCACGCGTCTCGATATCCCAGGCCCGTTCTTCAAGCCGAGCTCACCGGAGCGCACGAATCTGCTCGAAGAGGGTGATCCCGGCGTGCAGCTCGCGCTGCGCGGCAAGATCCTCGACGCCGCGTGCATGCCGATCGCGGGCGCGATCATCGATTTCTGGCAGGCCGACGACGACGGCGCGTACGACAACGCGCACTTTGCGCTGCGTGGACATCAGATCGTCGGCGCTGACGGGCGCTACGAGCTGACCACGATCGTGCCCGGCCGCTACTTGAACGGCAGCCAGTACCGGCCTGCGCACTTGCACTGCAAGGTCTATGTCGAAGGCGTCGAAGTCTTGACGACGCAGCTCTACTTCGAAGGCGACCCTTACAACGATATCGATCCGTGGTTCAGCGAGCTCACGATGCTGCGCCAGCGCGAGCTCCCCGACGGCTCAGGCAACCTCACGGCCGACTTCGACTTCAACGTCGCATGAGCCTCAGTGCACAAGCGCAGCCGCACGCTCTCGTATTCGCGGTCAATTTGGATGCGAGGCCGCGTGAGCTCAGTGTTGAATCGCTGCGCCGCACGAAGGGCAGAATTTCCAACCCTCCGTACGTGCGCGCGCCGCGAGCGGATTGTCGCAGCACGCCGCGAACGCGCCGGGCAGTGTCGGCTCGCTCTTGCGCAGCTGCTCCATCAACGCTTCTTGGTGTTCGGGGTCGATCGGCACCGTCGCGGTCTGCGCTTGCGCCGGCCCGCTCACTAGCTTGAGCTCGATCTCGCTGGTCTTGTCGGCATCGCCGATCACCTCGCGGTACTCGAACACGGTGTCACCGATCGTGATCTCGTCGCCTTGATCGAGCACCGCTTCTTTCAAGCGCTTGCCGCGCACCAGCGTGCCGTTGTGGCTGCCGAGATCGCGCATCAGCACGCTGCCGTCGTCTTGCTCGATCACGCACGCGTGTTTGCGCGACACGCCACTGTCGAGCACTTGAATGTCGCTCTCCGCATCGCGACCGATCAGCGTGCGGCCCGCGATCGTATAGACGCCGTCTTTGAGCGGCCCGGACTTGGCAACGAGCACTTTTTTCACGGCGACCACGCTAACACGCCGCGCGATCCGCCCGCGACGTGGCGCTGTTTGCCCTACATGCAACCAGATCGCGGATCGCGCATGATCGCGTCCTTCCGATGAGCGTGAGACCCCTCATTCCCAAGACCAACGCCGCGCGCCCGTGTACCTCGACGAGACCGCGATCTTGTTCGACGAGATCGCCGTCTCTGCCGGTCGGAAAGGTTTGCAGCTGCTGCTCAAGCCCGACGACTACGTGATCGCGACCTCGGCGAAGCTCGCGCAGCTCACGTGAGCTCGTCACGAGCGCATCACGCGACGATCATTCGAGCGGCGCCGGAGCACCCAAGCGCGGCGGTGCGCTCGGCTCCATCTCGGGATTCGTGATCCCACCCGGAGGCGGTGTCGACATGAAGATCGGAGGCCCCTTTGCAGCGGGAGGATCCGCAAGCGCAGGCGCGCTGTCCATCGCCGGCGTCGTCGACAACTGCGGCTCCGCCTTCGCGGTCGGCAGCGCCGAGCTCGCATGCACATATCCGCGACGCCGTTTGATCTCTGCGCGCCGATGTCGCGACGCTTCGTTATGACGCCCGATCGCATCGCCCACGAACGCACCGGTGCATCCGCTGGCGAGCCCAAGCGCGGCGCCGCCGAGCACGACCGGTGCGACGTCGACATTGCTCGACCCCGAGCTCGCGGCCGCAGCGATCCCCGCAACCGCAACACCTGCAAGCGTACCCGCAGCGCAGCCGGCAATCGCACCACCTGTGCACGCAGTTGATGCGCTTAACAGCGCGGCCGAAACGAGCAAAAGCAACAAGCGCGTCACCCTCGAATTTGGCATCGACTCCTCACCGCGCCGCGTCCCAAGCGCTCGCATGAACACCTGCCGGGCGCATGGTAGCCTGAACCCCGCATGACCCGACGAGCACCGACCGCTCGCATGTCTCTGGCCGAATACGTCGCGGCTGAATCTCGCAGCGAGGTCCGCCATGAGTTCCTAAATGGCGAGGTCTTCGCGATGGCCGGCGGAACACCGGAGCACGCCGCGCTCGCAATGGCATTTGCCCTTGAGCTGGGGGTAGCCCTTCGAGGCAAGCCGTGCCGCATGTATTCGTCGGACCTGCGCGTTTATGTGAAGGCGACGGGCCTTACGACCTATCCCGATCTCAGTGTGATTTGTGGTCAGGTCGAGACCAACCCCGACGACGCCAACGCGATCACGAACCCGATCGTGCTGGTCGAGATCCTCTCCGAATCGACCGAGGGCTACGACCGCGGCGCAAAAGCAGCGCACTACCGCCGCATCCCTTCGCTCCAAGAGTACGTGCTGGTCTCGCAAAGCGAGCCGCTGATCGAGGTCTATCGCCGCAACGAACGCGGCCTCTTCGAGCTTACCGAAGCGCGCAACGGCGAGCGCGCCAAGCTCAGCTCGCTCAGCGTCGAGCTCGACGTCGACACCATCTACGCCAACCCGCTCGCTAGTTAAGCAGCGGCGCGATCAGCAGCGACACGACTGCCATCACCTTGATCAGGATCGAGACGCCCGGACCCGAGGTGTCCTTGAAGGGGTCGCCGACCGTGTCGCCGACGACTGCAGCCTTGTGCAGGTCGGAGCCCTTCGCGTGGCCGGGCATGCCGCCCTTCTCGATGAACTTCTTGGCGTTGTCCCAAGCGCCGCCCGCGTTCGCCATCAAGAGCGAGAGCGTCGCGCCGACTGCAAGCGCACCCGCGAGCGCGCCCGCGAGCACCTTCGCGCCGAGCAAGAACCCGATCGCCACCGGCGCGATGATCGCGACGAAGCCTGGGATCATCATCTCTTTGATCGCAGCCGTGGTCGCAAGATCCACGATCCGCGCCGACTGCGGCTCTGCGCCCGGCAAGCCTTCGCGCAGACCTGGGATCTCGCGGAACTGACGACGGATCTCTTCGACGATCGCGCCTGCCGCGCGGCCGACCGCGTTCATCGTCGAGGCGCCGACCAAGCACGGCAAGATCGAGCCGAGCAGAAGGCCGATCAGCACGTGCGCATCGATCAAGTTGAGCTCGAGCTTGCCGAGCCCGCGCGCCGCACGACCGACGTTCACTTCCATGCTGAACGCTGCGAACAGCGCCACCACCGTGAGCACCGCCGAGCCGATCGCGAAGCCCTTGCCGACCGCCGCCGTGGTGTTGCCCACCGCGTCGAGCTCGTCGGTGATCGCGCGCACTTCCGGACCAAGGCCGCTCATCTCCGAGATGCCGCCGCCGTTGTCGGCGATCGGACCGTAGGCATCGACCGTCATCACGACCGCGGTGCCGGCCAGCATGCCAACCGCCGAGAGCGCGATGCCGTACAGGCCGAGCACTTCGTTCGCCGCATAGCCGACGATGCACAGCGTGAGCAGCGGGATCGCGCAGCTCTCGAGGCCGACCGCGAGACCGCGAATGACCGCCGTGCCGGGACCGGTGAGCGCCGCATGCGCGATGTCATGCACCGGCTTCATCGACGTGTAGTAGTCGGTGACGAGACCGACGATCGCACCGCCGACCGCACCGGCCGCGAGCGCGACGATCGCGCCCGAAGCGATCCCGAACATCGGCAGGACGAAAAACGCCGCGGCGATCGTAAGGATCGGCGGCAAGATCAGCGCGAGGCGCAGCACGCGCGCCGGCGGCAAGCTGCCGAGCGCGCGCGTCACGAAGATCGCGCCTACCGAGACGATCAAGCCGACCGTCGCGAGCAACACCGGCAAGCCGATGCCGAGCGCGCGCAGCACGTTCTCATCGGTCACGTCCGGCGCGAGCCGCTGCAGCTCCGGCACCGGCATCGTCAACGCGAGCGCCATCGCCGCGACGATCGCCGCCACGTAGCTCTCGTAGATGTCCGCGCCCATGCCCGCGACGTCGCCGACGTTGTCGCCGACGTTGTCCGCGATCACGCCCGGGTTACGCGGGTCGTCCTCGGGGATATTCGCTTCGACCTTGCCGACGATGTCCGCGCCGACGTCCGCTGCCTTCGTGTAGATGCCGCCGCCGATGCGCGCGAACAGCGCGATCGACGAAGCGCCCACCGCGAACGCGTGGATCACGGTGCCGAACGTGTGTGACTCGGCGTTGCCGAACACTTGAAGGATCACGCCCAGGCCGATCAGGCCCAGGCCCGCGACGCACAAGCCCATCACCGAGCCGCCGTCGAGCGCCATCACGAGCGCTGCGGCTTTGCCCTTGGTGCGCGCCGCTTCGGTGGTGCGAACGTTTGCGTACGTCGCGGCCTTCATGCCGAAGAAGCCGGCGAGCAACGACAAGCCCGCGCCGCTCAAGAAGGCCAGCGCAGCGTGAACGCCCAGGCCCTTACTGTTGAAGCCAAGAAACAGCGCCGACGAAACGACGGCTGAGTAAATGGCGAGCACCTTGTACTCGCGCACGAGGAACGCCATCGCGCCCTCGCGGATGTAGCCCGCGATGCGGGACATCGTCTCGGTTCCCTCGGGTGCTGATTTCACGCGGAGGTAAAACACGAGCGCAATCGCGAGGGCGAACACGCCCGTCGCAATCGCGTACAACGCAAGCTGTTCCATGGACACGGCTCCTGATCAGTCGGTGCGGAAAAAGTGCGGGCCTGCTTAGCCCGACCACGGCCGTTTGGCTACTGCGAACCGCGGGAAACCGGCCAAAAATTGGCCAAAA
>JAYUYY010000891.1:0-8334 GCA_043752225.1 Sandaracinaceae bacterium
CCCAATCCGCGAGACCGCTCGCGAGCGAAAGCCCCTCAAGCTCTCCTCTCGCACGCGAGCGCGCCGCGCTAACGAGCGAAATCCCTCTCGCACGCGGCCGCGGTACCGAAGCAGCGAGCTACGCGCGCGCTTCGTCGATGCGAGCGGGTGACACCACCGACGTGCGCCGACGCTCCGCATCCTCGATGCACTGACGCAGCTGACCCGCGAGCACGCGCACGTTTGGCTCCAGCACCATCGCGTCGTGGTCGCCCGGCACCTCGTGCACCTCGACCTCGTCGCACCACGCGCCCCAGCCGTTGTCGTCGTAGACCCAGCGCTTCTCGTGCGTCAGGTAACGCCCTGCACCCATCACGTAGGTCTTATCCAGCTTCGGCCGGAACAGCACTACGCGCCCGGGCAGATGCATCATCACGTAGCGCGGAAGCGCACCGCGGAACGCGCGCTCGATCGCATCGTTCTGAAACGCTTCAGGCGTGTGCTCGACCGGCTCGGGATCGCCGAGCTTCTTCTGCAGCTGCTCGATCTCCCACTTCACGCGATTGCGCGCCCACACCCCGACGTACGCCGGACCTTGGCGCTGAAAGCGTTGCAGCTGGATCTTCGCGCGATCCGCGACGGTGATCGGCTGCTCCATCGGCAACACCGAGTCGAGCATCACGAGCAACGCGACCTCTTCACCCGCGCGCCGCAGCTGATGCGCGATCTCGAACGCGGTGATGCCGCCACCCGAAAACCCGCCAATGAAGTACGGCCCGTGCGGTTGCACCACGCGCATCTCCGCGATGTACGCCTCGGCCATCTCCTCGAACGTCTCGTGCGGCGTTTCATCGCCGTACAAGCCGCGCGCTTGCACGCCGTAGAACGGGCGCTCGGTGCCGATCAAATGCGCGAGGTGACGCAGGTTCAGCACGTTGCCGAACATGCCGGCGACCAAGAACATCGGCGTACGCGGGCCGCCTTCGCCGGGATGCATCGCGACCAAGTGCCGAAAACGTGAGCGCGGCTGCGCTGCGCTGGCAGCCTTCGCATGGCCATTGCTGGTGCGGTCGCCTTCGGCGGTTTGCTCGGTGCCGCGGTCGCCGATCAAGTCGCGGATCATCGCGGCGCAGCGCTCGATTGTCGGCGCTTCGAACAGCACCGAGATCGCGAATTCGACTTGATACGCCTTCTTCACCATCGCGAACAAACGCACCGCGATCAGTGAGTGCCCGCCGAGATCGAAGAAGCTGTCCTGCACGCCGACTTGATCGACGCCGAGCAGCTCCTCCCAGAAGCCGGCGAGCGTGCGCTCGATCTCGTCGCGCGGCGCGAGGAACGCGCTGTCGAGCTCGGGGCGATCGAACTTCGCCGAGCCGGTGCTACCAATGTCCGCGACCTTCGCCGCTTGCCGGATCAACTGGTTGATGTCGAGCGACGTCACCGCGACCTGCGGCAACTTCTCGCCCGCGAGCACGCGCACGAGCGCGTCGCCGCCTTCTTCGGCGCGAATGCCTTGCTCGTAGTTGCGGCGCAGCTGCGCCTCCGCAGGTGAAAGCTCGCGGTCGCCGTCGCTGCCCAAGCCAGGCTCGAGCTCGACGTCGGTGCGCGAGGGACGCGACGCGACCGCGAAGTCGGTCTGCACGCCCATGCGCTTGATCGCGAAGTCACTGACTTCGACGATCGGCTTGCCGCTCGCGTCCGTGATCGTCACGTCGAAGACCGCGAAGTCCTGCGCTTGGGGCGAGCGGCTCGGCGGGCGCATCCGCACCCAGCTGCGCACCGACGCCGGAAGCTTGCCGTGCACGCGCACGCTGCCGTACGAGACCGGCACCCAGACCTCTTCTTGTTTGTAGCCGTCGATCAAATGCATCGCGTAACCGGTGGCGATGTCGACTAGCGCCGGGTGCAGGCCGTAGTGCTCGAGGTCCGCGACGTACTTCGGCGCGAGCTCGAGCGTGGCGAGCGCTTCGTTTTTTCCGTAAGCGACTTGGCGCAACACGCGCCAGCGCGGACCAAAGCGCAGATGCGCTTCTTGCGGCGACGGAATGCCTTGCGCGACGTACGGCACGCGGCGCTCATGGCAGCGCGCGTCGATCGCTTGCAGATCGATCGTGGCAGCGTCCGGCACCGTGTGCATGAGCAAGCGCGCTTGCGCGTGCAGCTCCCAACCCGGGCGACCTTCGAGCTCGCACCGGCTGCGCACGTCGAACGAGTAGCCTTCTTCGCTGCGCTGGACACGCACGCGCACGTCTTTGGTCGCGTCATCCGGCACGTGCAGCGGGCGGATGAAGAAGAGATCGCGGATCTCGAACGACGCCGGCTCGCCGTTCGCTTCGAGCGCCGCGCGCGCGAGCTCGAGGTAGCCGGTGCCGGGGATCAGCGCGTGGCCTGCGCCGGTGCGGTGCTCTTCGAGCATCCACTGCTCGCTCGCCTGCCAGTGACCTTCGAGCAGCGCGCGGCCGCGCTCATCGCGCAAGCGTTCGCTGAACGCCGGGTGAGCCGCAGCGCCGAGCCGCTCGATGCGCATGCTCGAGCCGCCTTCGCCGCCCGCGAGCGCTTCCGCCGCCATGCCGACGCCGTTCCAGATGCCCCAGTTGATCGCGACGGTGCGCGCGGGCCGGCCCGGTGCACGCGCGTACGCGTCGAGGAACGCGTTGGCCGCGACGTAATCGACTTGGCCTGGCGGCGCCGCGAGCGCGCTGGTCGACGAGAACAGCACCATGAAGTCGAGGCCGGGGTGGTTCTCCCGGAACAGCGTGTCGAGCACGACCGTGCCGTGGATCTTCGGCGCGAACACGTCTTGCACATCGAGCTCGGTCTTGAGTTGGATCAGGTTGTCGCGCACGACACCCGCCGCGTGGATTACGCCGTTCACGCCGCCGAAGCGCTGCTTCACCTTGTGCAGCACGTCGAGCATCTGCTCGAGGTTCGTGACATCGGCCGCAGCGACCATGACCTCGGCGCCGAGCGCTTCGAGCTCGCGCACGCGCAAGATCATCTTGCTTGCGCGATCGGTCGGACCGCGTTGTGCGAGGAACAAGTCCCACTCGTCGCGCGCTGGAAGCTCTGTGCGGTTGAGCAAGACGAGCCGCGCTTGCACGCGCTTGGCGAGCGTCTGCGCCATCGTGAGGCCGATGCCGCCGAGACCGCCGGTGATCAAATACACGCCGCGCTCGCGCAGCGGTGCGGGCGCGGGGTTCGCCGTCGGCGCCAGCATGTGGCGCTGGTACTCCTGCACGTAGCGCCGGCCGTCGCGGTGCGCGATCACCGAGTTGCTCGGCTCGCCGAGCAGGTCGCGCTCGAGCAGCTCGGCCGCCGCATCGACCGCCGAGATTTTCTTACCGTTCTTGCCGTTCAAGCGCTCGAGGCCGCTGCGTACGACCGTCGTGAGCAGCTCTTGCAAGAGCGGCGCAGCACCGCTGCCCAAATCGAGATCGATGCTGCTGCACGTCACGCCCGTAAGCTCGCGCGGCACGACCTTGCACGGGCCGAGCGCGGCCGCCTTCTCCGGATAGCGCAGCGCTTCGTCGCGCACTTGCTGCATGCCGGTCGACACCACCGTGAGGTGCAACGGGCGCGGCACGTTCTCGTCGCCGAGCGCCTGCGCCAAGAAGAACAAGCTGTAGAAGCCGTGCTCGAGGTTGCGGTGGAAGAAGCTCGAGCCCGGACGAAACCTTTCAACAGTTGTCGTCAGCCAAAGGTGCACGATTTGGCTGGGCGCGCGGCCGCTCGCCATCAAGTCGCGCACGAGCGCGTCGTAGCCGGTGCGTCCGCGCTCGGGCGAGAGCGTGTACTCAGTGTCGCTGCGCTTGTGATAGGCGTCGCCTTCGAACACGCACACGACGGTGTGGGCTTGCGCGCGCAAGCGCTTGACGAGCCTTGTGCCGACGCCCGCGTCGTCCATGAACACGAGCCACGTCTCGGGCCCGCTGGTCGAAGAAGGCGTACGCGCGTGCGCCGCACGCTCGAGCCACACCGGTTGAAAACCGAACTCATCGACCGTCGGCAAGCGCTTGAGGCGCGAGAGATCCTCGCCGATCGCTTGCGGCGCGACCGCGTCGATGAAGTAGCGCTGGTGCACGAACGCGTACGTCGGCAGTGAAACGCGCTGGCGCGTCTCGCCTTCCCAGAGCTGCTCGAGCTTCACGTTCACGCCCGAAGCCCACAGCCGGCCGAGGCCGACGGTGAAGAACGCGCTGTCCGAAATCTCGTCCTCGCGGTGACGCACCGAGGCCACGATGTTCGTGGTTTGCGCCGCCTTCGGATGCTGGCGCGCGAACGAGCACAGCGCTTGGCCGGGGCCGACCTCGAGCAGCACGCGCTTGGGATCCTCGAGCAACACGCCCACGCCATCGGCGAAGCGCACGGTCTCGCGCAGGTGGCGCACCCAGTGCTCGGGATCGCGCGCGAGCTCGGGCGTGAGCCAGGTGCCGGTGCGGTTCGAGACGATCGGGATCGTCGGCGCGTTGAGCTTCATGCCGCGCAACAGCTTTCCGAACTCTTCCAAGATCGGATCGAACAAGCGCGAGTGACCCGCGCGCGGGATCGGCAGCTTGCGCACTTCGATGCCGCGCGCCGCCAGCTCCTTCTCGAGCGCTTCGATGTCCGCGGTCGCGCCCGATGCGACGCACAGCTTCGGCGTGTTCACGGTACCGAGATCGACGCGGTCACCGAGCAGCGGCAACAGCTCCTCAGGCGGCAGCGGGACGCTCAGCATGCTGCCGGGAGCCGTGCGCTCGACCAGCTCGCCGCGCAGGTGCACGAGCTCGAGCAAGTCTTCGTAGCTGAACACGCCCGCGAGACACGCCGCGACGTTCTCGCCGAGGCTATGACCGATCAGCGCGGAGGGCTCGATGCCCCACGCCATCCACAGCTTGGCGAGCGCGTAATCGACGATCGCGATCCCGAGCAGCTGGCGCGACGTCGCTTCGAACGCTTGCGCGGCCTCTGCGACCTTGTCCTTCGGCGCAAAGAGCAATGGCTTGAGATCGATGCCGTGCTTGCTCTGCACGTGCTGTAGGCCGCGATCGATCCACTCGCGATAGACCTTCTCGCTCTCATACAGATCCGCGCACATGCGCGGGTATTGCGTGCCGCCGCCCGAGAACATGAAGGCGACGCTGGCTTTGCCATCGACCGCGGTATGCGTGAACACGCGCCGCGTATCGCCTTGCTCGAGCATGCGCGCGGCTTCTTCCGGCGTGCTCGCGGCGACCACGCGGCGGCGATCGAACGCGCGGCGCCCGACCTGCAGCGTGTACGCGACATCTGCGAGCTGCACGTCTTGGTGCTCGCGCAAATGCTGTGCGAGGCGCTGCGAGTTTCCGTCGAGCGCCTTTTGATTGCGGGCCGAGATCGTAAGCAACGAGTACGGACGCTTGCCGGGTGCGCTCTCTGCGCGCGCGGGCGGCTCTTCGACCACGACGTGCGCGTTGGTGCCGCCCACGCCGAGCGAGTTCACCGCAGCGCGCCGCGGATGGCTGCCCTTTTCCCAAGTGTGCAGCTCGCTGTTGACGATGATCGTGGAGTTTTCGAAGTCGATCGTCGGGTTCGGCTTCTCGAAGTTCAGGCTCGCCGGGATCTGCGCGTTCTTCACGACCATCGCGGCCTTGATCAAAGCCGCCGTGCCCGCTGCGGTATCCAAGTGACCGATGCTCGTCTTCACCGAGCCGATGCGGCAGAAACCTTTGCGCTGCGTCGAGGCGCGGAACGCCTGCGTGAGCGCGGAGACCTCGATCGGATCGCCCATGTACGTGCCAGTGCCGTGGCACTCGATGTAGCCGATCGTGTCCGGCTCGACGCCCGCGACGCCGTACGCCTCGACCATCGCGGCGGCTTGGCCGTCGACGCTCGGCGCGAGGTAACCGACCTTGAGCGCGCCGTCGTTGTTGACCGCCGAGCCGCGGATCACGGCGTAGATGTTGTCGCCGTCCGCGATCGCATCCGAGAGCCGGCGCAGCGTGACGATGCACGCGCCGCTCGTCAGCACGGTGCCCTGCGCGCGGTGATCGAACGCGTGGCAGTGACCATCCGGTGAGAGCACTTCGCCTTCGCGATACAGATAGCCGCGGCCATGCGGGATCTCGATCGTGACGCCGCCGGCGACCGCCATGTCGCATTCGCCGCTCAACAAGCTCTGGCAAGCGAGGTGCGTCGCAACGAGTGACGTCGAGCACGCGGTCTGGACGTTGATGCTCGGCCCGCGCAGATCGAGCAAGTACGAGACGCGCGTCGCGAGGAAGTCTTTGTCGTTGCCGGTGTGGCGCAACAAGAAGAGGCCGACCGAATCGATCAGCTCCTGGTGCGAGCACAGGTTGAAATAGAAATAGCTGCCCATGCCGCAGCCGCCGAAGAGGCCGATGCGGCCGTCGAAGCTGCTGGGCACGTGGCCCGCGTCTTCGAGCGCTTCCCACGCGCACTCCATGAAGTGGCGGTGCTGCGGATCGAGGATCGCGCACTCCTTCGGGCTGAAGCCGAAGAACTCACCATCGAACATGTCCATGCCATCGAGCAGTCCGGTGCGCGGCACGTAGCCCGCTTTGCGCAGGCGCTCGGGGTCCTCGCCCGCGGCGATCAGCTGCTCTTCGGTCAGTGTGGTGAGCGACTCGACGCCACCGACCAGGTTCTTCCAGTACTCACGAACGTTCTTCGCACCGGGCACGCGCAGCGCGCAGCCGACGATGGCGATGTCATTGGCGTTGTCGCTCATGTTGTTTCTTACTCGATACGGAGTTCGCAGCGGCGCGCAGGCTCTGCCAACCGCAGGCGGCCGATACTATTCGAGCTGCGCCGCGGTCGCGCAAACCGAGTATCGCGTCACGTGGCCTGGCATCGTACCCGAGTGATGGGGCGGCTCGAAACCACGAATCGCACACGGTTTTCTCTAACCATGCCGCGCGTTGTCTGGAATTACGCGTGCATCGTGAGCGCAGCGAACCTCGTGAGAGGGTGGGGCCCCAGCGGCTGCGCCGATGGGGCGGGAGAACGGCGCACGTTCTCCCGATAATTAGTGGAGCGTGTAGTTGCGGCCTTCGTGCGTGACGGTGGGCAACTCGCCATCGCGGCGCTGTTTTTCCTGCCAGGCATCGAGCACATCGTCGGGGCCGCGCGCCGGAGGTGGGGCGCTTACGACCGGCGGTGGGGGCGGCACCTCGAGCGCTTCGATCGGCGCTTCCTCGACCGCCCAGCGCTCAAGCGTTTCACGCTGGCGACGCCGCACGCGCACGTAGCCGACGAGCAAAAGCAGCGCGCCGAATGCCCAAACCGCCGACAGCCCGACGAGCAGCGAGGGCCACCGCCCAAAGCGCCGCCCGACACGCTCGCGCCACGCGCGCTCGAGCTCCGACAACGTAAAGCCGTACGCCTTGGCGAACGCCGGCTCGAAGGCCTCACCGCCGCGCATGTGGGCGACCAGCGATCGGAAGCGCAGCGCGTCCCCGTCGCCGTTGAGCATGAACGCCACCAGGTCCGCGCTCTGCGCGTACGCGAGATCGACCGTGCCGTGCTGTGCGCCGAAGCGTTGGTCGAGATGCGACAGAGGCGCGAGCCGGCCGGCGAGTGTGCCTTCCCACAGCGTGCGGATGCGCGCGATCGTGTTCTCGTTCGCTTGATGCACCGCGATGCCTTCCGAGAGCCAACGCGGCACCGCACGCCCGCTCACCGCGCGATACAGCGCGACGTGAGTCAGCTCGTGCACCAGCAAGCGCTCCATGTCCGGGCGCTCGAAGCTGCGCGGCGCTGTGAAGCTCAAGAGGATCAGCCCCTCTTCGGGGTACGCGACGCCCGACGCGTAGCTCGGTAGCCGATGGCCCGGCGGCGCGAGCGCTTGCATCTGCTCAGGGTTGATCGCGATCCGCAAATCGAGGTTGGGCGAGACGCGCACGCCGAAGCGGTCCGCGAGCGCGTTCCACGCTGCATCGACGTCGCCCGCGAGCGCTTTCGCTTCGGGCTCCGCGGTCGTCGGATACGTCCAATGCACGGCTCCGATGCGTTCCATCGTATAGCCGGCGGGCATGCGGGTGGGCGGGGGCGCAGCACGCACACGGCTGGGCGCGAAGCTGGACACCATGAGAAGTGCGGCGATCAGCGCTGCGATTCGGAGCAAGAGCATCAACGAACCCGCATCAAGAGACCGGTTGCGCGAAGCGCTTTCACCGTAGCACTTCGGTGAGTGAGGCAACAGGTCGCGCTACGAGCGTCGCGCGATCACAACGCGCTCTCGGCTGACGGGCGCGATAGACGTGGAGCCCTCGGACATGGCAGATCTCCTCGGATTGCAGCGTTGCGGGGTTTGCGGGCGAGTCGGCCAGTTTAGAAGAGGCATCCTTGGTCACGGTCCGGTCCTTCCTGAGC
>JAYUYY010000892.1:0-3280 GCA_043752225.1 Sandaracinaceae bacterium
GAGCCGCGACGGTCGCCGTCTCCTGATCGCGGATCTCACCGACCATGAGCACGTTCGGATCTTGGCGCAGCACGCTGCGCAGCATCGCTGCGAAGGTCATGCCCGTGCGCGCGTTCATCTGTGTCTGCGTCGCGAACGGCAGCTCGATCTCGATCGGATCTTCGAGCGTCACGATCGACGTATTGCTGCCGCGCTGGGTCGCGATGTGCTGCAGCGCTGCGTAGAGCGTGGTCGTCTTGCCGCTGCCGACCGGCCCGGTGACGAACAACATGCCTTGCGGTCGCGCCAAGAGCTGCTGCAGCGAGTGCAAGATCTGCGGATTGAGGCCTAAGCCATCGAGCTCGGAGGTGGTGCGCGAGCCGTGTACGAGCCGCAGCGCCATGCGCTCGCCGGTCTCGGTCGGCAAGCAGGACAAACGCATTTCGACGCGGCTGCCATCGATCTCGAATGCGATTCGGCCATCCTGCGCGCCGGCGCGCCCTTGAGTGTCGAGTCGCGCGAGCACCTTTGCGCGGATGCTGAGGCTCGGCGAGAACGCGATCGGGAGCTTGGTGAGCTCGTGCACGGTGCCGTCCACGCGGTAGGTGATCGAGACGGTGCGGTGCGAAGGTGAAATGTGGATGTCGCTCGCGCGCGCCGCGACCGCGCCGCGGACCACCTCTTCGAAGAGCTGAATCACATTCGAGGGGTCGGTCGAGCAATCGGCGACGTGCCCGCGGGTGCGATCGAGCACCGCCTTGAGATCGATGCCGGTGCTCGCGGGAATGACCGTCGCACTGCGGCGCGCGCGCAGCAGGCGATCGACGAGCGCAAGCAGCACCATGAGCGCGCTGGCTGCGGCCACGGCCAGCGTGAGCAGCTCCCACGGTCCGGTGAACGCCGAGCTCGCTGCAGCGCGCAGCGCGTCGAGGATCGATTCTACGCTGAGCGCCCCAGCGTGCTGCGGGGCCTGCTGCTGCACGAGCACGGCACCGACCACGGCGATTGCGCACGCGAGCAGCGAGAGTTGTCGAGGCAGGCGCGCTGTCAGGGCGTCATCGCAAGCGCGACCGGCTCCGCGGGCTCGGTCACGCAAAAGGATGCTCGCATGCAAGTTGGTTGCGACGACACGAAGATCCCATGCTGAGGAGACCCGATTGGATTTCTTGTAGGAGACAATCCCACGGAGAATCTGCGTACATATTGCTGTCGCGCGAGCTGGCTTGGATGGACGCGCCCGCGCGCCGCGAGCGCGTGTACGTAGACAGGAGCCGCGCCTTCATGCTCGCCTTCGCGCATGATCTTCCCGCCAGCCCTTTTCCACGGTCCGATCACACGCGTCGTCGATGGCGTCTATATGGTGCGCGGCGGGTTTCAGCTGGGGCCCGGCATGCTGATCAGCCGCACGATGACGATCGTCGCCGGTGATGATGGGCTTTCGATCTTCAACGCGCTGCGCTTGTCCGAAGCCGCCGAAGCGGAGCTCGAGAAGCTCGGTAAGGTGAAGCACCTCGTGAAGCTGAGCGACTCGCACGGCTGCGACGAGCCGTACTTCGTGGATCGCTATAAGCCGGAGGTGTGGGCGATGCCTGATGCCAAGCATCATCGCGGCGTCGCGAGCACGCGCGAGCTGGGACCGGAGGGGCCGAACGCGGGCGGTAGGGTGTTTGGATTTCCGGGCACGTCGGGCTGGCGTGAGAGCGGATATTGGATCCCGAACGGAGGCGGCACGTTGATCACGTGCGACGCGCTGCAGAACCACGCGGATACCGAGCACACATCGTTTCTCGCGCGGCTGATGACGCCGTTGATGGGTTTCAAAGGCGGCGTGATCGTCGCGTCGATGTGGCGCAAGTATCAGAAGGTCGCAGGCCCTCAGGTGAAGAGCGCGTTTGCGGAGGTGAGCACGCAGCCGTTCGCGAACCTCATTACCGGTCACGGCCCCGCAGTGGTCGGCGACGCGGATGCGCGTGTCCGCGCGGCGATCGAAGCGGCCTGCGTGTAGCTCGCGAGCTACGTGCTGAGGGTCGAGGAGATCAAATCCAATACATTTCGTCCGCGGCGCTTGTTCGAATAGCGCGATGCGCTCCCAACGGGGTGCTTGTGTTTCGAAGATCGCCACGCTAACTGCCGCGCGCATTGGCGGGATGCTCACGCTGTCGCAGCTGCGACGGCTGACGAGCTCCGCGATGGAGGACGCGTGCGGATTCTCAAGCTTGCTCTGATGGGTCTTGTCGTTCTTGGCGGTTGTACCGACAACAAGGAAGGATCGCTGGAAGAGGGCGTTGGGTTCACGGCGCTCGCGCTCACCGCGCGGGCCGCGAGCAGTCACTACGTCACCGTCTCCTTCAGCCAGCCGATCGGCGCGGCGGCCTCGCTGCCGAGCAGCTACATCATTCGCGACAGCAGCGGCGGCCTCTTGGCGGTCACCGACGCGTACCTCAGCGCGAGCGGCACCGAAGTTACGCTCGCCACGGCGACGCAGCAGCCTACGGACTACGAGCTGTTCTTGGCCAACGGCTTGGGCATCGGCTCGGCGGGCTTCGTGGGCTCGTCCGAGCGCGAGCCGTTCCTCGAGAGCGCGCTCTCGCTCAGCGACACGTCGCTGCAGCTCACGTTCAGCGAGCGTATGGATCGCCAGCTCGCGGAGACGCGCAGCTTCTACCGGCTCGCCGATCCCGACACCGACCAAGACGTCGACATCGATATCGTCAGCGCCGCGCTGCAGAACGACCTGCGCACGGTCGTGCTCACGACTACGCCGCAGCTCAATCGCCTGTACACGGTGCAAGCGACGAACGTGAAGTCGCGCTTCAGCTGTGACGACGGCGACAGCTCGAGCTTGATCGCCGCAGGCTCGGCGTCGACGTGCACCCCCGCGCTGCGACCGCTGACGTCGGAAGGTGAAGAAGCGCGCCTGGTGCTCACGGCGCGCACGGGGGTGACCAACCAGCCGACCAACGCCGAGGCGACCGGCACCGTGGGCACGGTGAAAGCGGCAGCTTCCGGCGTAGGCGTCGGCAGCGCGAGCTGCACCGGTAACCCTTGTGCAGCGAGCGGTGGCGGTAGCTTGCAGGAAGAGCTGACCTTGGAGTTCGACGTGCCGACGCGCGCGGACACCGTCGTGCTCGGCCTGCAGGGTGTCGGAACGGCCGACATCATTCTCTTCATCTCGAGCGCCACGGTCGCGGGCTTCGACTTCACGATCTCGTCGGCCGCGGTCAGGGCGATCGCCGTCGGCGGCGGCACGCAGGTCTACCTCGACCAGCTCAGCGCGCTGCCGCGCAACTTGATGATCGAT
>JAYUYY010000893.1:0-8307 GCA_043752225.1 Sandaracinaceae bacterium
CGCGCGACCGGGGTGCGACACCGGCCGTCGCACCGGGCTGGAACGATGGATTTCGCGGGTCTGGCCACCTGACCGGGCCGCACTGCGACAATCATCGAGCCCATGCTGGCGGTGCTCGAACCGATTCTCGCGAAGTTGCACGCCGGTCGGCTCGGTGCCGCGCTCGAGCTGCGCAGCGAGCGCGCCGCGAATGCCAAGCACGAAGCGCTGACCCGAGCGCGCACCGCCCACGACGAGCGCGTCGCGGAAGCGGAGGACACGCTCGACGCGCGCTATTGGGCGCTCGTCACAGCGCTGCTCGAGCGCTTCCCGGTGCTCGACGATCCGTATCACCCCGCGTTCGCGCAGACCGTGGTTGATCATGCGAGCGCGATCGAGGCGCTGCTCGAGAGCTCGCCGCAAGCGCACGCCCACCGTACGGCCGCTTCCGCGCTCGACGACCTGGACCGCCGAGCGCTCGAGCTCGAGCTCCAAGAAACGCTCGTGCTTCGGCTGGTGCGCGCGCACGAAACGCTTCGCCTCGCCCGGGCCCTCGAGCTGCGCGGCGGCAAGAGCTGGACGCAGTACCAAGACCTGCTCGCGTGCGAGCGCAGCGCCGTTCCCACCCGCGCAATCCTGCCGCCTAGCGGTGCAATCGCGCCGCTATAGAGCAGCCATGGTGACGACGGGCGTGGCCTGCGCTACAGCTCTTCATATGTCGCGTTTTATTGCGGCGCTGAGCCTTGCGCTGCTGCTCGCCTGTGGCTCGAAGCCTGCCAGCGCCCCCGAGGTCGCAGCACGCAAGCCGATCCCGCCCGCGCCGGCCGCGCAGCCCGAGCTCCAAGCCGGCGTTCAGCCCAAGCCGGGGCAGCGCGTACGTCAGCCGCTGCTCGACGAGCACTGCAACGAGTCGAGCTCACCGGTCGCGTTCTACTATCACGGGGGTCGCCCGTTCGCGCAGCGCGCGCTCAACGACGGCTGTCGCCCGCTGTACTTCGTGGAGTGCTCCGACAACGGCTTGTGCACCGAGAGCCGCGAGCAGGAAGCCGGCATGTGGTGCTGCGTCGACCCGACACAGCGCGCCGCCCACGCCGAGCGCCGCTAGAACGAAACTTCCGGACCGACCGACAGCTCGAGGTTGATCAGGAGGTCGGGCAGCTGCAGGTCGACCTCGGGCGAGATGATCAAGCCGACGTTCTCGTGGAAGCGCACGCGCACGTTGACGCCGGTGTGCAGGCCGATCGGGCCCGACGTGACCCACGGCACGGCGCGGCCCGGATCCTTGGGCGGCGGCTTCACTTGAATCTGTCCGACGGTCGCGCCGAAGAACCACGAGACCGGAACTCCGGTCGCGGACTCCATCTCGGAGAACAACAGCTCGCCGCGCAGGCCGATCAGCAGATTGCTGAGCGAGCCCTCGCCTGAATCGACCGCGAACCGAACCGGCAACGAGAGCGCGAACGAATCGGTGATGAAGTAACCGGGGTTCAAGCGAAACGCGATGTTCGGCACGAAGCCCGAAGCCGCGACGCGCGCGCAGTAGCTGCTGGGCGTGAGCTCGGTGAACGGCATGCCATCGTCGTCCACCACGCCAGGCGGGCCGGTTCGAATGCCGTCCGCTTCGCACTGATTCGAGACCGGCGTGCGGCCGCGCGGAACGAGAACGGTACCCGGTACAGCCTCATCCAAGACCTCGAAGTCGTCGAACGAATCGGCATCGGGCACCCAGCCGCTCGTGTCGTCGAAGTAGTAGCGCAGCTCGCTGTCCTGCATGCCGTTGCCGTTCAGGTCCTCGCTCGGCTGCAGCGTGCCGTCCCCGTTGACATCGGGCTCGAGAAGAATGTTCGCCTCGTCGAAGACCTCATTCAGAGTCGGCTTGCTGTCCGCTTTCATACCGGGCTGAACGAAACCCCAACCGATCGCGAACTGCAGGTTCACGAACCAACGCTTGAACTCGCCCGGACCACGGTCGTCGTCTTCGCCCGGCGCACCGCATCGCACGCCCGGCGGACACTCCACGTCTTCGACTTGCGGACCACTGCTCTCGATCGGTCCTCCGGCAGGCATCACATTCGAAGGCGCAGGCACGACCGAAGGGCCTCCCGCGCAGCGTCCGCCCTGCGCTTCGCTCTGCGCTTGGATGAAGACCTGTTGCACGTCCGGCGTGCTGAGCAGCGGGTCGAGCTGCACATCGGGTTGCATGCAAAGCGCGCTCAAAAACGCCGCGAAGCCTTGGTCGTGATCCGAGGCGCCCGCCACGTGCACCACGCCGAGCGTCATGTACAGCTGCGTCAGCTCGGGCCCGACGTAGCCGGATTGCGTAGCCGTGCCGATCGCCTGCTCGAGCTTGGCTTTCGCCACATCGATCTCGAGGTTTTGGTAGGCCTCGAGCGCTTCGGCGTTCATGTCGGAGAGCTGAGGATTGCCCTGCGCGAGCGCGCCAGACGCGTTCCCGAGCAGATCCGGCAGAAGCAGCGCACCGGCGAAAACCGCGCTGCGAGTCCAATGAGCTCTCTGAGTGTTAGCCGACCGAGTCTGCCGCTGAGTCCGAAACATCAGGAAGTGTCCTCGCATTGCGCACACGTCAAAACATATTTGGCGTCACAAGGAAACCCTCTTGGGGTGATGTCGCGCAAAAGCGAGCGCTCAAAGGCTCATTGGCTGATGGCTTTCGATCCAGCCTCGATGGGTAAGCAGACGCTCGCCACCCCAAACGGGGACTGCGTGTCGGCTACAACTCGGCGTCGCTCGTCGCGCGCATCAACCGCATCAACCGCATTAACCGCGTCAACCGCATCAACCGAGCCGATAGATCGCAGCGGTCGCGATCGGATAATCCACGTCCGGGAACGTGCGGGCGGATACCCAGGCGATCGGCTCTTCGGGCGGTCGATAGCTGCCAGGACGTCCAGCGTCTCCGAGATACGCGACGCGACCTTGGCCGAGCGCTTCGCGCACGATGCGCGACGCTTCGAGGTCGTAGAGCACGTCGCTCGCGAGCAGCACATCGTAGTCGTCCGGCAGCAGCTCCGCGGTCTCGAGCGTCACACCATTCAACGCTGCGTTGAGCTGCGCGAAGTGCCGCGCCTTCGGATCGATGTCGACAGCCAGCGCGCTGCTCGCGCCCGCGCGTGCGGCCGCAATCGCGACCACGGCCGAGCCCGCTCCGAAGTCGACCACGCGTTTGCCGCGCACGAGCTCCGGGTGATCGAGGAGGTAGCGCGCTAGCGCTTGCCCGCCGCCCCAACAGAATGCCCAAAACGGGGCATAGCCACCGGCGAGCAGCTCTTCGCAGCGCGCGTTCAGATCGACGTGACCCGCGACCAGCCAGAGCCGCAGCTCCGGCACGTCCGGCAACTGCTGCACCGCGAGAAAGCGTCCGAGAACCGCTTCGTGCTCGGGCGCGCTGCTCACTGCGCTCGACACGTTACGGTCGACACGTTCCGACGGTCGTCGTCGCCATCGTGCACGTAAGACCGTTGTCGCAGCTCGAGGTGCACGGCTCGAAGCACGCGCCCGACTGACAAATGCTGGTCGGCGACAAGTTGGAGCGGCACGCGGCGTGATCAGTGCAACTTTGCGTGCACAAGCCGATCGCGGGCGGGCATTGGAGCCCTGTAGCGCATTGGGTGTTCTGGTCGCACGGCTCCGAATAGCCAGCGACCGGATCGTCTTCGCCGCCCACGCAGCTCGCCGATGCGAGCACGCACAACGCGACCATTGCGAACGCTTGCAGGATCCGAACACGTGCGATCCCGCGACCCGATGGCTGCACCTTCGCGATCATCATGCGCGCATCCTGGCAGACCGCTCGCTGCGATCGATACCCCCAAACGGGCTCTTGCCGCGCTGTTGCGCGCAAGACGGTGCGGGCGTGCGACCGCTAGCGCTGCAGACGATGCTCGGGAACGGTGACCTCCTCGCCGATGTACGCGCGACGGATGTAATCGAGCTCGGGAAACTCAGCCTTCAAATAGCCGTTGCCCTCGTTTTGCAGGCGCGCTTGCAGCGGACCACCGCCAGCGGGCGCGCCCTCGCCGTACCCCGAGTAGAGCTGGTCGACCACATCCATGCTGCGAACGCGACCGACCGGCGCGAAGCCCATCGCATCAAGGCGCGCGTTGTCGCCGAAGTTGATGAAGAACTGATTGACGCGACTGTTCCGGCCGCTGGTCGCGAAGCTGACCATGCCGCGCGTGTTGCTCTGCGTGACCGGATCGTCGTCGATGCGCATCGCGCGCCATGCGCGGTTCACCTCGGGCTCACCGTGAATGCCGATCTGCGCCATGAAACCGCTGATCACGCGAAAGAACGCGGTATTGTCGAAATAGCCAATTTTGACCAGTGTGTACAAACGGTCGGCGCCGATCGGCGCCCAGCTGCGCCGCACGTCGATGTCGACCAGCCCTTTGGTCGTATCGAGCACCACCGTGAAGCGTTCGGGCGCCGTGAAGTGCGCCTCGCTCGGGTTGAGCAGCGCAGCGTTGCGCGCGCTCGCCGGCCGCGTCTCCTCCGGCATACGCGGAGGCGCTTGCCCGGACTCGGGCGCGGGCTCGACCTGCTTTGCTTGCGCCTCAGGCTCGCCCTGCTGCTTGGCAGGCGCCTCTTCCTTCTGCGTCAGCCCCGGCTCGACCGACGCGGTCGGCGGTGGCGAAGGCTGGCAGGCGGCGATCCACAAGAGCCCCGTCAGCAATCCAGCGGCAGCGATCTCGAAACGGGCAGTCCGTAGCATGGTGAGCAATCCTCCAAAAACGTGGGCGGGTGAACATACCGCTTTTCCATCTCGACCCAGCTCGAACAACACGATGAGCCCCGCGATGCTTGACCTCGAACAACCCATCTGCAACTTTCCAAAGAAGATGGGGTTCGCAGCACGTCGGGTGTGGGGTCGCGTGGGAGCAGCAGCGGTGCGGGCCGTACTCGTCGGCGTCGTCCTCTGGGGCGTCACCAGCCCCGCTCTCGCAGGCATCGGCGGCTCGGCTTTCAGCGAAGACGAGTGGCGCAAGCTCGAGTCCGGTGAGTTGGTCTCACGCCGTCAGACCAGCCGGCGCGACGGCCTCGATCTGATCGGCGGCTCGAGCTGGCAAGTGATCGATGCGCCACCCGACTTGGTCTGGCGCGCGCTGCTCGACACCAACCACTACCCGCGGATGATGCCGCAAGTGCTCGAGGCCAAGCTGATCGAGAAGCGCGAAGGCCAGCGCACCGTGTTCGTGCGCCAAGGCCAAAAAGGCATCGCCGAAAAGAAATACTACCTGCACGTGCAGATCCACGAGGCCAAGCGCGACATTACGTTCGCCGTGGACGAGCAACGTCCGCACGACCTGCGCGCGGCGTGGGGCTTCTACACGGTGCGACCGTACAAGCAGGACAGGACGCTGCTCGCCTACGGCATCCTCGCGGACCTCGGCGGCGGCATCTTCGAGAGCGTCTTCGAGACCCAGATCCACGACTGGATGCTCAAGACGCCCTGGATGGTGAAGCGCTTTGTCGAAGGCAGCGGCCGCAAGCTCTACGAGAATCCGCCCGTCAGCGCCGCGGGCAGCGCTTCGAAGTAGCTCGCGAGCGCCTCGCGATCACTGAACGACGAGCACGCCGTTCATGAGCGCCACGTGCCCAGGGAACGTGCACAGGAACGGATACGTGCCTGCAGCCAACGGCTCGAGCTCGAGCACTGCGGCCTCGCCCGGTCCGAGCAGCTTGGTGTGCCCCAGCATTTGATCGGCGGCATCCGCCGGCGCGTAGTCGGTCGCCTTCGCCGTCATCGCCTTCGCAGCGAACGCGCTGGTGTCGGTGCCGGGCTTGAGCACGATCAAGTTGTGACCCATGGCCTCCTTCGGAAGCGCGCCGACGTTGCGCAGCTCGATCTTGATCTTGTCGCCGGCCTTCACTTCGATTCGCGTCGCGCTGAAGCGCATTTGATCGTTGGAGGTGAGCCGCACGACGCCCTCGGGGTCGGGCGTTGCGATCACCGGCACCACGGGCGCCGGAGCAGGCGCTGGCGTAGGCGCAGGTTGCGCAAGCGGAGCGGGGCTGGGCTCTGAGGGCGCTGGTGCAGCAGGCTCGTTCGAGCCCGAGCAAGCCGCGTGGACGAGAAGAGATGCACCGAGAACGAGAAGCTGAGCACGCATAGTGCCTCCGATCGAAAGTCTTGTAGGGTCAACTCTTCGGTCGCGCCAAGAGGCAAATTGGCGCGCGGACGATGCCAACCTCGCGCTGGAGGAAAATGCCACGCACGCGATGCAAATGCGTGCAAGCGCTAGCGCGAAGGCTGCGTTAGATTCCAGCGCCTCGCGCGAACGCCTTAGAGTGAGTGCTCGATGTCTGAGAAGAAGTTGCCCACCGGCAAGATGCAGCGGCTCTCCAAGCTCGCAAGCATCGGCGCCCGAACCGGCGCCAGCCTGCTGTTCTCGCGCGACGGCAAGGCCGCTGCGGAGCACGCGGCCGATGTGCTCGGATCGATGCGCGGCATCGCCGCCAAGATCGGTCAAATGGCGAGCTACGTGGATGGCATCGTGCCGGAAGCGCATCGCGACGCGTACGAACGCGCGCTCAAAGGCTTGCGCTCGGCAGCACCGACCTCTTCGCCTGAAGCGATTCGCTTGCTCGTCGAGCGCGAGCTCGGCGCGCCGATCGATAAGCTCTTCGCCGAGTGGAGCGTGCAGCCGATGGCCAGCGCTTCGATCGGGCAAGTCCACCGCGCACGGCTGCACGATGGCCGCGAGGTCGCGGTCAAGGCGCAGCACCCCGGCATCGAGAGCGCGGTGGAGACCGATCTGACGAACGCGGGTTTGCTCGAGGGCATGGTTTCCATGCTCGGACCGCGCGCGCTCAACTCGAAGCAAGTCTACGAAGAGGTCGCGACCCGCTTTCGCGAAGAGCTCGATTACACACTCGAAGCCGAACGCCAGCGCGCGTTTGCGAGCATCCACCGCGGCGATCCGCACATTCGCATCCCCTACGTGATCGCGGAGCGCTCCAGCAAGCGCGTGCTCACGACCGAGCTGGTGTTCGGCAAGAGCCTCGAGGAAGCCGCGCAAGAAAGCCCTGAGCTACGCAAGCTGTACTGCGAAGTGCTCTGGCGCTTCGTCTACAAAGCCAACTTGGTCGGCGGTCTGTTCAACGCCGATCCGCATCCGGGCAACTACTTGTTCGGGCAAGCAGGTCAAATCGCGTTCCTCGACTTCGGTTGCGTGCAGCCGATCCCGCAAGAGCGCGTGCTGCAAGCGCGCAAGCTCCACGTTGCAGCGCGCCGCGGCGACGTCGCGGGCTTCGAGCAGAGCGCACGGCAGCTCCTTTACACGCGCGGTGGGCCGTACGAGCGCGCTGCGATCGACTACGTGCGGCGCTGCTTTGCACCGCTGCTCTCGTCGCCGTTTCACATCACGCGCGCATACGCGACCGAGGTGGTCCAAGGCGTGTACGACCTCAAGCAACATGTGCTGCATGACAGCTTCGTGGCGCTGCCACCGGGCATGATCTTCATGACGCGCTTGCAGTTCGGCTTTTACTCCGTGCTCGCCCGACTCGACGTTCCTGCCGACTACCGAGGCGTCGAGTCCAAGGTGTTCGCAGAGGCTGGATTCGAGTAGCGCGTTCGATTTGCGCGACGTGCACCGTGTGGGCGTGTGCTCGCATGCGGCGCGCGTTGCACGTTGCGCGCTGCGCAGCGTCCCGCGCGTTGCCCGCCCCTTAGACTGACTGCTACGGTTCAAAATGGGTGCTGGCTTGGGGAACGACATGACGAAGCAATTGGCGATCGCGTGTGCTGCCGCGCTCATGCTGCTGAGCTTGAGCTGCGCAAAGGGCTTCGATTCCGGCGCGGGTCTAGTCCAGGAGCTTCAAAGCCCGACCGGCGGCGGTCTCGCAGGCACCCAAGCGATCCCCGTCGGGGACTCCGGCGTGCCGACCAGTGGCAGCGGCGCCACGAGCGGAGCCTCAGGAACGGGCGGCACCTTCACCGGTGCGCCGTGCACGCGCGGCGACATGAGCGCGTGCACCTGCGCCACGGGCGGCATGGGCCAACAGTTCTGCTTGTTCGACGCGACCTCCCCGACGATGGGCTCGTTCGGCGAATGCGTGCAGTGCGCAGCAGCGCCGGGTGACGGCGACGGCGATGTCACCGGCGGCGTCGGCGGCTCGGGCGGCAGCGGCGGCTCAGGCGGCAGCGGCGGCTCGGGCGGTTCCGGCGGCACGAGCGGCGGCGGTGCTGGCGGCACCGGCGGTCAGTAGGCGCGAGCGACTGGACGGGAGCGCCACTTCCACTCCAAAGTGGCGCTCCCCGAGTGAACGACGCCGAGCTCCTCGCCACGATCGCGCGCTGCTTTC
>JAYUYY010000894.1:0-8289 GCA_043752225.1 Sandaracinaceae bacterium
GTCGACTTCGCGGACATCGGCACGAGCTTCAAGGCCGCGGTCATCGAGTCGGACGGCACGTTCGATCACACGCGCTTCCACGCCTCGGGCAACCCGGCGTTCTCCCCGGTCAACGAGGTCTCGATCGACGACGTGAACGGCACGCTCACGATCCTCAATGCGTCGCCGACCGTTTCCAACTCGTCGTTCGACGGCAGCAACGCGCTGGTCGACATGATCCGCGTCGGCGGAGACTCCGCGGCGGTGTTCGATCACATCCACGTGAAAGAAGCGCACTGCGGGATCCACTCGAACGGCGGCATCAACAACTCACCGACGATCACCAACAGCGTATTCGAGCGGCTCTCGTACGGCATGATGATCTACGCGACCAAGCCGATCATCGAGAACAGCGTGTTCACGATGAACGGCAACGATCTTGGCTTTTGCTTCGGCGCCACCGCCGACAACGCGCCGGTGCTGACGAACAATTTCTACACGAGCGGCGCGGCGATCATCGACCCGAGCTGCTTCCAGATCGGCGCAGCCGAGCCTGCCCCGGCCGCGAGCGCGAACCCCGACGCCGGTCCGGTCGGTCTATAACGTCTCGCATGAAGCCGTGCCTCGTAACGGAGACGCTGCGAGGCGCTGTTCTGGTCGCGAGCTTGAGCTGCGCGATCGGAGCAGCGCACGCCCATGCTCCGCTCGCGCGCGACGTGCAGCTCGCTCCAGATGGTGACGGCGTCGCGGTGCGCTTGCCGGGCTTTGGCCTGCTCGTGCGCACCGACGAACAGCGCTTCGCGTACGCGTGCGATGCGCTGCTCGGGCTGCAGCCGGACGAAGAGCAGGCGCCGCTCGTGTACCTCGCTGATGGCTCGCTGCTGATCGGCACGCGCGGCGGCTTGCGTCACGTGTCGCCGAGCGGTTGCCCGGTTGCTGGCACGCCCACCGGGATCATCGGCCTGCCGATCGTTGAGCTCGTAACGCATGCGAGCGATCGCGAGCGGGTCTACGCGGTGACCGGCGAGCCGTTGCCCGCGCTCTATCGCAGCGCGGACGGCGGCTCGAGCTGGGAGCCGCGCGCGCAGCTCACGAGCGGTCACGCGGTGACCGCATTGCAGCTCGATCCCGCGGATCCCGAGATCGTGTACGTGACCGCAACGACCGGCACGCAGACGTCGTCGCTCGCTCGCTCGACCGATGGTGGCGCGACGTTCGAGACCTTCGCGGTCGACCGCGATCTCGTGCTCCTGCAGGTGCAAGCCGCGAGCGCGAGCACGCCCGCGCAGCTCTGGGCGCGCTCGCTCGATGCGTCGGTGCGCGGCGTTACGATCCTGCGCGGCGAACGCGCCGAAGGGCCGTGGACCGAGGTGCTCCAGGTCAATTTCTTCGGCGGCTTCGCGATCGACGGCAGCGGAGCGATCTGGGTCGGCGACGAAGGCGGCAGCGTGTTCCGCTCGAGCGATGGCGGCGACAGCTTCGCGGACGCGCATCCCGCGCTCGCGACCGCGTGCCTCGTGCATGGCGGCGCTGCGCTGTGGGCCTGCACGCCGGGTCTCACGACGCAGCGCGGCCTCGCGACGCTCGGCGATGGTCAATCGGACTTCGTCGATGGGCTCGCGCTCGCCGACGTGGATCGCTTGATCGACTGTGCGCCTGAGCTCGCGGTCGACGAGATCTGCGCGGCGGCCTGGAACGAGTGGCGCGCCGACGTGCAGGGGAGCGCGCCGGATGCGGGCGCGCCGGGCGCAGCGGACGCCGGTGACGTGCGCGATGCCGGGGGTACAGCCGACGCAGCCGACGAATCCGACGCTGGCGAAATTAGCGCGCCCCAGCGCCCTGCGGCGCGCTCGAGCACGTGCGCGGTGTCCGCAACGCACGGCGGCCGTGCGCCCTCGGGCCGGGTCGCCGTCGCAGCGATCGCGCTCGCGTTCGTGCTGTTCCCACGGAGCGCTTGGAGAAGGAGAAAAAGCGCCCTAGCTTCGCCCGCTTAGACGGGGACCCGATGACCAAAAAAGAAACTCCTGAGCTGGTGCGCGTGGCCGAAGAGATCGAGCGCGACCTGTCGCGGCTCGAAGAGCTGTCGCACTCCACCGGGCACATCCGCCTGCACAACGACAAGAGCATCTCGCTCGCGGGTCGCAAGCTGCAGGAGGGGCTCGAGCAACAAGAGCAGCTCGCGCTCGGGCTGCGCGCGCTCGCGGGTGCGATGTCGAACATGCAGCAGCGCCAACAAGCCGCGATCGAACGGCTGGCCAAGCGCGCGCTCGACATTCAGGCGCAGGTGATGCGGCTCTCCGATCACATGGAGCGCTTCGGCGCGCTCGGCACGAAGGCCTCGGAGGCCACGCGCATCCTCGAGAGCTTGCCGCCGCCGTACGGCACCGGCGAGGCGCCGGCGGTGCCGATCGCGGGCCCGCCCGAGCAGCTCATGCAGGTCGATGTGCTGCTCGCCGCGGTCGCGACCGAGGCCAAGCAGCTCGCGACCTCCGCCGAGACGGTCGACCTCTCGGACGTGCAGAAGGAAGCCACGGCGTTGCGCCAGCGCGTCGATTCCGCTCGCACCCAGCTCGCTCTGCTTTCGCAAACGCGGCCACCTCAGAGCAACTAGTTATCGGGAGAACGTTCGCCGTTCTCCCGCCCCGCCGGCAAAGCCCAATCCACACGAGAGCGGGCCCCACCCACTCACGAGGTGAGCGTAGCTCACGCGCTTTTTTGCTCGGGGCGGTTCCCAAAGTGCGCGGCTCGCGTGTCCTAGTCGACGTACCCGCACGGTGCGGCGCCCCCAGCCGCATCGCGAGGAGCTTATCTTGTGCTGCGACGATGCTTATTGACCTTGTGCCTGTTGCTGAGCGCGCACCCGGTCTATGCCGAGCCCGCTCTGCCTGCCGCCTACGCGCTGATCATCGGCAGTAACCTCGGTGGACCGGGCCAAGCGCCGCTGCGCTACGCCGAGCAGGACGCGCAGCGCGTCGCCGAGCTGCTCGCGACGCTCGGCGATTACCCGGCCGAGCGCATCACGCAGCTGCTCGCGCCGAACGGCGCGCAGCTCGAAGCGGCGCTGAGCTCGCTCGAAGCGACGCTGCAAGCGCACGCAGACGCCGGCGAGCCGACGCGCTTCTTCTTCTATTACTCCGGTCATGCGCGCGCCGACGCGCTCAACCTCGGCGCGGAGCAGGTCGCGCTCGCCGCGCTCAAGCAACGCATCGTGGCGTTGCCGGCGACGCTCTCGATCGCGGTGCTCGACGCCTGTCAGAGCGGATCGTTCGCGCGCGCGAAAGGCGCGGGCCAGACCGCCGACTTCTCTTTCAATATGGTCGAGCAGCTGCGCACCGAAGGCATCGCGGTGATCGCCTCGAGCAGCGGCCAGGAGCTCAGCCAAGAATCGGATGAGCTGCGCGCCGGACACTTCACGCATCATTTAATGGTCGGCCTACGCGGCGCAGGCGACGTCGATGCGGACGGCGCAGTCACGCTCTCCGAGGCGTACACCTACGCGTACAATCGCACGCTCGCGACGACCGCGCTCACCACGATCGGCGAGCAGCACGTCACGCTCGAAAACGATCTCACCGGTCACGGCGACGTCGCGCTCACGCACCCGGCCCAGCGCGCATTTGCTCGTGCCCGCAGCGCTGCGCGGCCGCGTGCTCGTGCAGCGCTTGCCGAGCTTCTCGGTGGTCGCGGAGCTCGACAAAGCGAGCGGCGATCGCGTCAGGCTCGCGCTGCCCGAGGGGCGGTATCTCGCGACCGTTCGGCTACCGAACGAAGCGCGGCGCTGTCCGTTCGCGCTCGCGCACGGCGATGCGCACGAGCTTTCGCTGGTGGGATGCCAAGTCATTCCGCTCACGGTCGCGGTCGCCAAAGGCGATGCGACCGGGGTGCCACACGCGAATCGCGCGCAGCTCGAGCCCGAGAGCTACGCGGGTGAAGAAGGGTTCATCTTCGAGCTCGGCCTCGGGCGCAGCTTCTATCACCGAGACGATGCATTCGAGCAGCGCCTCTCCGACTTCGGTTACAGGATCGAGCATCCGATGTTCGTGCTCGACGGTGAAGTTTTCATCGGGCGCCGGCTCCACGAGAATTTCGCGCTGGGCCTGAGCTACTTCGATCTCGACGCGCGCAGCTACGAGCGCGCTGTCGACGAAGCGCAGGTCTTCGAATTCGATAGCTTCGGCATCGGCGGTTGGGTGCAAGGCGACTACGGGCTCGGCCGTAGGCGAGTGCTCAACTTCTTCGCGCGCGGTGGTATCGGTCTCGCGCACGCCTCGACGGAGTTCGATGCGCTAAAACCGCTGGGCCAAACCGCCGATCAGTCGCCGCTCGAAAACGGAGTGAACGGGACGTACGAGACGATCGAGCAGAGCTTCACGGGCGCGTGCTTTTCGATCGGCGGCGGCGTGCAGGCGATGCCGTTCCGCCACGCGGGCTTCACGCTACATGCTTGGTACACCTACGCGCCGATCTTAGAGAACGCGTTCGGCCAAACCCACGACGTGGGCGGCCTCACGGTGTTGGTTGGACTTCGCTTTCGCACCTGGGAGACGCCATGACCTATCGCTACACGTTGTTTTGCGCTCTGTGCATCGCGCTGATCGGGTGCGAGCCACAAGATCTGATCTCGAATGCGAGCGTCGATCGCTGGTGCGGCGATCATCCGTGCGGCTGGGAGGTCGACGGAGAGGTGGAGCGCGTCGCCACGTGGCACTCGAACGACTACGCGGTCGTGCTCGTGAGCGATGACGCGCGGCTTCATCAGCTCAACCAGGGCGCCTCGTCCGCATCCATCGAGTGCATGGCCTTCGAGATGCTCGCGCGCGTCGAGCACGGCGCGAAGGCTTATCTCGAGCTCGATTTTCTCGATGACGGCGAGATCGATTACAGCGAGCGGCTCCCGGAGGGCGACTTCATCCCGGTGCGCTTCTTGGTCACGATGCCGACTTGGTTCGAAGGCGTGCGCTTCTCGATCCGTAAGGATGGTCCTGGCGAAGTGACGCTCGCGAGGCTGGCTGCGAGCCCGGCCTATGACTGTCCGGATCCACCGCTGCCGCTCTTGCACCGCCCGTCGGGAGCGACGTGCGAGGAAGATGAGCAGTGTGAGATCGGAAATTGCACGTCCGGCGTGTGCGACGAATGCGGAAGCGATGACGACTGCGATGCGGATCAGAGCTGTGGAGAGGTGATCTATTACTACGGCTTCCTTCCGCTTGCGAACGTCGGCCGCGCTTGTGTCGACATCGGGAGCAAGCGGATCGCCGAGCTTTGCGATCGAGGCGCAGAGTGCGCGAGCGGCGTGTGATGCGAGGGCGCGTGCTCGGACTGCTGCCCCGGGCAGGACGCGTGCGCCGATGGGGGAGCCTGTGCCGTTGGCGAGCTGCCCGTAGAAACCGCCGTCGGCTTTTCCGAGCTGATCGACGAGCGGATTCCGCATCGTTGCGAGCCGCAGTCGTACCAAGGCGCGGCCGGCGATTTTTGTGCGACGAACGCGGATTGCGCGAGCTCGGCATGTTCGAAGGACGCGTCCTTCGTGTGCCTCGACGCAACTTGCATCGATAACAGCTGCAGCGAGCTTTCGTGCAACGGGACGGCGATCATCGGAGGCGAGTGCGAGTAAGCGATGGAGGCCTATCGCCGCTATGGCCCCGCGCTGCTCCGTAAGGCGATGCGCATGCTGCACAACCAAGCCGACGCGCAGGACATCGTGCAGGCGCTGTTCGTCGACTTGTTGCAACGCGGCGAGGCCTCGCCTGAGCTCTCTTACCTGTATCGCGCGGTGACGCATCGCTGCATCAACTTGCTGCGCGACCGCAAGAACCGCGATCGCTTGCTCGCGCAGAACGATGAGTCGTTGCACGGGCCGGTCCGCACCAGCTGCGAGCAGCGCGTGATCGATCTCGATCTGCTGATGCAGCTCGCTCAAGAGCTCGACGAGCTTGGCTGCGAAATCCTGGTCTATCGCTTCCTCGACGACATGACGCAGGAAGAGATCGCGGAGCTGACCGGCAAGAGCCGCAAGACGGTGGGCAAGCGGCTCGATGCCGCGCAAGCCGCCGTCACGCGCTTGGCGATGACCTCGGGAGGTGCGGCATGACTCCGTGCATTGGCCAGCCGATCTCGCACTGGAAGCTCGAGCGCTATCAGCTGAACGAGCTGCGCGCTGCGGAGACGCAAGCGATCGACGCGCACCTGCAGGCATGCGAGGTGTGCCGCGCTTGCCTGACGCATGCGCGCCACGCGCCCGAGCTCCCTGAGCTGCTCGCGCTACCGGTGCAAGCGCGCGCGCCATCACGCGTGCAATCACGCGTGAAGTCCCGCTCGCCGTTCGAGCGCGTGCGCAAATGGTTTGCGCCGCTCGAGGTCTGCGGTGCATTCGGCCTGCTCGTCGCGGCTGCCGCGATCGCGCTCATGCTGCGCAGCAACGACGGTCCCGGCCACGAGCCGCCGTTCATCCCTGGCGCGCGGCTCGATGCAAAAGGCGGTGAGCTCGCGATCGAGCTCGTGCGCCAGCATCGAGGCTCGCTCGCCGATCCGCGTCGCTTCGCTGCAGGCGACGCATTCAAGGTGCTGATCACCTGCCCGCAGCGCGAGCGTATGCACGTGGACGTGATCGTCTATCAAGGTGGTGAGACCTTCTTCCCGCTGCCCTCGACGCAGCTCGACAGCTGCGGCAACCGCCGCAACCTGCAGGGAGCGTTTGCGCTCGATGGCGCGCACGACGCGGTCGTATGCGCTGTGATCTCGAGCCACGCGCTGCCGCCCAGCTTGCGCGCTCAGCTTGCGCGCGGGCCAGGATCGCTCGAGCGCGTGCGCGACCAATCGGTCTGCCAGCGCGTCGAGCCCGTGCATGAGCCCTGAAACCGGCGGAAACGCGGGCGATCTGCTGCAGCGTTTTGCGGTCTCCGCGCCGTCCGCTTCACGCCGGCGCGCGCGCCTTGACGGGGTAGGGGTGTTCCTACAACATCCGCGCCCGTCCAGCCGGCCGCCTTGCGCGGCCAGGTCTTTTGACCCCAGCTGCTGGCCCGAGCGCTCCGATGAACACCGCTCTCGCAACACCACGGCTCAAGCCCGTGCTCGTGGATCTCGTGGCTTTGACCAAGCCTCGGGTGACCGCGCTCGTGCTCGCGACGGCGGCCGTCGGCATGGGCCTGGCGCCCGGCGCCGTGCAGCTCGTGCCCGCGCTGGTGATGCTGAGCGCGACGGTGATGTTGGTCGGCTCGGCCAACGCGCTCAACTGCTGGCTCGAACGCGACACCGACGCGTTCATGACCCGCACCTGCGATCGCCCGCTCCCGGCCGGTCGCCTCGATCCGGTCATCGCGGTGGTGTTCGCTGTGGCGCTGGCCGCGGTCGCGCTGCCCGTGCTCACGTTTTCGATCAACTTCGTGACCGGCTTGCTCGGCGCGCTCGCGATCGTCAGTTACGTCGCCGTCTACACGCCGATGAAGTATCGCGGACCGAGCGCCCTGCTCGTCGGCGCGGTGCCCGGCGCGCTGCCGCCTCTGATGGGTTGGACCGCGATCACCGGCAGCGTCGGCCTCGGTGGTCTTTCGCTCTTCGCGATCGTGTTCGCTTGGCAGATGCCGCACGTGATCGGCCTTTCGACCTATCGCCGCAATGATTACGCCGCCGCCGGCATTCGCGTTCTGCCTTTGGTCGCCGGCGTGCACGTCGCGCGTCGCCACGCGATCGGTTGGGCGCTCGCGATGTTGCCGATCGGCGCGATGCCGTACCTGCTCGGCTTGAGCGGCGTCTTCTATTTGATTGTGTCGCTCGCGCTCGGCGCCACGTACACGTTCTACGCGGCCAAGCCGATCGGTGAAGGCGACGACGCGGCGGATCGCTGGGGCCGCCGCGTGTTCTTGTTCTCTCTGTTCTACGTGCCGCTCGTCTTCACGGCCTTGCTGCTCAACGTGAGCCGCTGAACGCCGTGACTCCGTCGGTTGCTACCAGCATCTCGGTGGGTGTTCGCATGAGCAGCCAGCCCGTCAGCCGCTTGCGCGTGCACGAGCTCGCGCATCGCTTCGGCGACCGCGTGGTGCTCGACAAGCTCTCCTTCGATGTGAAGCCGGGCGAGGTCGTCGGCCTGCTCGGCCCGAACGGCAGCGGCAAGTCAACGACGTTTCGCGTGCTGACCGGCATGCTCGTCCCCGACGCGGGCGAGCTCTGGCTGGATGGCGCGCGCGTCGCGCCCGGTGCGCGCGCGCTGCGCCAGCGCATGGGCGTCGTGTTTCAAGCGCCGAGCCTCGACGCGCGCCTGACCGTGATCGAGAACCTGCTGCTCAGCGCCGCCATCTACGGCGTGCGCGGCGC
>JAYUYY010000895.1:0-3262 GCA_043752225.1 Sandaracinaceae bacterium
CGCTGCACGCCGCGCTCGCGTAGCTCACTCACGCTGCGCGCGAGCGCGCCCGATCCGGTCGCACCGGCTGTCGCAATGCCGTCGCTGAAGAGCAAGATGCGATCGCCCACGTCTGAGAGCGTGGTCAGCGTGCGCAGCGCAGCTTCGAGATCAGTCGCGCCCAGCGCACCCCGCGCGAGCAGCGGCTCGGTGAGCTCACTGCCGAGCTGATCCGACGAGGCCTCGACCAGCGCTGCAACCTCTTGATCGAAGGCGATGAGCTGGATCGGGATCGGCGCACCGCGTAGAGCTGCGAGCTCGTTCACGATCGCGCGCATGCGTTCGATTGCCTCTTCGAAGTCACCTGCGCGCGACGCGCTGGTATCGAAGAGCACGGTCAGCTGCTCGATCGCGCTCGCGCTGCTCTGCGTGGCGGGTCGAACGTGCAGCAGCGCGATGTCGCCATGGACGAGCGCGGTCGAGCTCGAGGGCTCGGTCAGCGTGATCAGGACATCGCCGCTCGGTCGCCACGCTCTCCGCTCGAGCACGCGCGCGGGTACAGATGGAGCTCGATGGGGTGCAGCTTGCGGATAGCTGATCTCGAGCCTCACGCGATCGATCGTCGGCAAACCCGCCAAGTGCAGTCGATATGCGGCTTCCTCGCCTGCGATGATTTGTGAGTACGCGACGATGACGCGCTTGGTCTCGCTCGCCTCGATCGGAAAGATGCGAACGCTGTACGCGTTGCCCGCGCTCTTCTCGAGCAGCGCGGGATCGCGGCGGGCATGCAGCGCCTCCTCGTATGCAACGTTTGCTCGAGCGAGCTCGACGACCTCGCCTTCTTGAAAGGTCTCGCCGATTTGCAGCGCCAAGCGCGAGATGCTCGCGGCTTGCGGCAACGTGATCGCGAACCGCCCTTCGAGTCGGCGCGGCTCGGGATTCCGGAACGCCAGCTCGAGCTGAGTGAAGGCGAGCGGCGGCTCCAGCACGATCTTCGCCGTGAGCTCGAGAAGCTGCAGCCCCGAGCCATCCGATGCCGTGAGCGACACCGGAGCGGCTGACACCGCGGCGCCGCGCACGAGCTTCACATCGAACGCTGCGCGCGTTGGATCATCGCCTGCGCGGGTGCAGGAGCCCACGCACATCACGCATGCAGCCAGCACAAACCACCGCGTCATGTCGTTGCTCCTGGGCAGTCGACACGGGCGGACAAGAAAGGTTCTGCGCGCGCTCAGCCCAAGGCGCGCGGCTAGGTTTGCGCACGGGCATGCGCTTTATCCAGCGCATCCGCGAGCGCGTGGGCGCTGGCTCGCGCGCTGTAGCTGTCGAACAGCTCCCAGCGGACGCGCGCCGGATCGTACGAGCGGTCGCGCATGAACGCGGCGAGCGTCGCCGCGAGCGCGCTCGGATCGGGCAAGCGTTGCTCGCTGAGCGTGACCACGGTCGCGGCCTCGGCGCGCTGCAAGAACTCGGCGGCGGTGCTGGCTTCGTGCAAGAGCGCGAGCAGCGGGCGCTTGGCGTGCACGCCCTGAAAGGCTTTCGAGGGCGTGTAGTGCGGCTCGGTCGAGCCGAGCACGAGCGTGGCGGATGCCTGCATGAGGTGGCTGAGCACATCGACGTAGGGAATGCGCGTCGGATGCTCGTGCACGATGTTGGAGAGGCCGTGCTGGTCGGCGAGCGGCTTGATGTTGTAGCCGTTCGGATCATCGGTGGACTTGCCGGTGCCGATGAAGTGAATGCGCAGCTGGGCGGCGAGAGCAGGCTCGCGTTCGCGCAGGATGACGAGCGCTTGCAAGAGGCGCTCGAGCACCGCGTAGGCGCGCGGCAACATCGCGCCCGCGTACATCATGTGAAAGAGGCCGTCGCGGGGATCGAAGAGATAGGTCGGCCGCGGGCTCTTGCGCAGCGCCTCGAAGTCGCCTTCGGAGCCGCCGTAGGGCATCGCCGCGGTGACGGCTTGCTCGCGCAAGTGCGGGTTTCGAGCCAGCACTTCTTCGTAGTAGAGCGGCGCGACGCCGGTGATCAGCGACGCGTCGCGCACCGCCCACGGCTCGAGCACTTGGGCCAAGCGCGCTGAGGTCCACGCCTTGCTGAAACGTTTTTCCGAGCCCGGCCACTCGTGCACCCAGGGATCGATGTAGTCGATGCCGTACGGCGTGCGGTGCGTCGCGTGCAGCATGCGGCCGAGCAACGCGGAGTAGTTGGATGGGATCGTGATGTGCAGGAAATCCATGCGACCGGACTTCGCGAGCTGGCTGAGCGCTCGATAATGAAACAGGAGGCCGCGCGCGCCGATGTCGCCGAACACGCGCAGGGGCTTGGTGAGCAGCGCGGCGGTGCGGATGACCTCGAGCTCGCTCGGCACGAGTGCGTGCAGATCCCAATCGAGGCGCTCTTCGTAGTGACGAAAGTGCGTCGTGACTACGATCGGCTTCCAGCCACGCTCTTCCAGGTGTTGCGACCACAGCCGGCTGCGATGCACGGCCGCGAGGTTGCTCGGTGTGAAGTGCGCTGCGACCAGCACGACTGTCTTGAGAGCTTTTGGCACGAGGCTCCCTAATGCTCTTTAGGGCATCCGGACGACGAGCTCTTGCGCTTCGACCGCGTCGACATCGCGGCAGAACTTCGCGAACGCGGGGTAGTCGCTCGGCGAGACCTTCATGATCGGGAAGCTCAGCGCGCGCTCGAGGGTGAGCGTGCCGTCCTTGGCCGAAGCCTTGAACGCGAAGCGCGGCTTGCCCGGGACGTTACCGGCGATCGCGATCGGTGCGGGCACGCGGGGTAGCGCGCCGCCTTGCGGCGGCTTCACGCGGATCACGATCTCGGTGTTTTGCGGGCCGCTGATCAGCTGGGTCGTCGTGCGCACCGCCATCCGCGCGTAGGTCGCGGACAGGTCGCTCGCGAGCAAGAGCGGCAAGACGAGGCTGTGGTCGAGCCGGCGGCCGAAGCTGCCGACCTGCATGCCCATCGCGATCCGAAGTGTCTCGGAATTTTGCTCGCGACCGGTGATCGCGAGCGAGGTGAGCTGCGCGCCCGGCACGAGCCGGCCTGCGTACTCTTCTTCGAAGCGATGCTCGAGCTCCGCGCTCGGCACGCTCTCGAGCTGGTTGCGCCAGCCGATCGCGCTGCCGCCGCGCACGGTCTCGACGAAGGTCATCTGCGCGCTGCCGTCGGGCTGAAGCGCGACATCGAGCTCGAGGCGCCGGCCGTCGAGGCTCGGATCGCGCACCGGCATGGTGACCATCGCAAGGCCGTTCTTCGATCCCGCAGGCGGCGGCTCGAG
>JAYUYY010000896.1:0-3259 GCA_043752225.1 Sandaracinaceae bacterium
GCGCGAGCGTCAGCAAGCAGGCCTTCCGATAAGTACTACGCAGCTTGGATTCTGGGCCGTGACGCGCGGGGGCGGCGCCGGCTTCAGCGCCGCGGTGCGTGAGCGGCAAAGAAATAATCGCAGACTTGCCCGAGGCCGAGCAATGGAGGAACCCTACGCCGATGCCCACAAAGCGCTCGCGGGTAGTCTGCCTGATGCTTTGCAGCGTTGCGCTGAGCTCCCATTCGAGCGCGCAACCATCGGTTCGAGTCGCCGCCGGCTCGAATCTCGAGCTTGAGGCTGTCAGAGCGACTCAGTCGGTTCGGATTCGTGGAGCGCTCACCGATGACCAAGGGCGCGGGATCGAAGACGCGATCGTGTGGATCCGAATCGAGCGACCGAGCGGCGGCCCGATCCTCGAGCTCAGCGCCGCTCGCACATCGGCAGAAGGGTTCGCGGAGCTCGAGATCGTGAGCGCCGAGCCCGCGATGCGAATCCACGCACGCTTCGCTGGCGACGATTATCACCCGAGCGCTGAGCGCGACATGACGTTCGAGGTCGATCGAGCTGCGGTGTCGCTCCGCTTTGTCGCACCGCCTAGCGGGCTGCTCGACCTCGACCAAGCCGAGCACACGGTCTCGCTTCGCGCGAGCTCCGAGGCCGGCGCATCGGGTCTTGGCTTGATGCTCGAAGATGAGCATGGGCGTGAGCTTGCGCGCGGCAGCACGGATGCGACCGGCACCCTGAGCTTCGAGCTCGCGTCGCTGAGCCTCGGCAATCCCGGCGTCGGCAAGCTGATCGCGCGTGCTCCCAGCGACGCGCTGCGTTCCGAAGGTCGTGTAGAGATCGCCGTCCTACGGTTCCGCGCTACCCAGCTCAGTCTCGCAGTCGTATCGCAAGGCCGTACACGTGTGCGGGTTGCCGGCTCGCTGCGCGCGAATGGGATCGGCGTCGCGCACGCGACGGTCGGGATCTTCGACGGCCGCGGAGAGCACGTCGCCACGATCGAGACGAATGGCAAGGGCGAGCTGCGCCACGATATCGAGCTCACGAGTCTGCTCGCAGCGGACGATGAAGCCGAAACAGCGAGCGTGCGGGCGCGCTACTTCAGCGAAGCACCGTGGCTGGGCTCGAGCGAGTCCGCACCGATCCCGATCACGGTCGATGCGTCGCGTACGTCGGATCTATTTTGGCTGTTTGGGACACCGCTGACGCTCGCGATGATCTTGGCGTGGCTGCGCAACCGACGCCGAAATGCGCACGTCATCGCGCCTCGAGACGCGCGCACGGATGCCGGTGTCGCGCTTTCGCGAACGCGGCACGCGACGCTCGGAGCGGCCGCCGAGCACGCGGTGGTCGTTCTGATCCTCGACGCAACGCGCGGCACGCCGATCGCAAACGCGGTGCTGCAAATCGATGATCCGTCGTCCACGGACGCGCGTGCGCAAACTCGAGCCGAGGCGAACGCGAGCGGTGAAATCCGGATCGCGGCGGTCGCGCGCGGCTCGCATCGGGCGCGCTTCGAGGCTCCGGGATATCGGACGCTCGAAGCTTCGTTGCGCGCACCGCATCGGGGCGAGTGGATCAACGCGGTCGTTCGGCTCGAGAATCTTCGCGACACCGCGTTGAACGCGTGGTCGCCCGTCGCGCTGCGCGTTTGGCATTCCGAAGAGCGCGCCCGTGCAACGACGGTGCGCGAGACTTTGCAGCGAGCCGACGCGGTCGCGGCCCTCGCGCGTACGGAGCTGGTTGCCTACGGACGCGGCACGCCCACCGAGCCGCAGGTGCAATCGATCGAGAGCGACGCTGCGAGCGAAGTGAGCAAGCGCGCATCGGACACTGCGACTGCGCCATCGACGAGCGAGGACTCCGCGCCCGAGCGCCATCCCTGAAATGGAACGTCGCGCGTGCGCCGCGAACACGCTCGCTCATGGCCCGCAAGCCCCGTGCGTGAGTGCGCGCAAAAATCCCACATCTGCGTTGACTGCGGCGAGTGGCGCTCTCTATAGTGGCGCGGCTCCCAGCTCCCATACCGCTGTAAGTGGAACTGCGGTTGCGCTGCTCCGACGAACAATGACCGTCGCGTTAGCCATCGTTCTCGCCGTGATTGTGCTCGGGTTTGCGGCGTGGGCGCTTACGCGCGGACGCACGCCGAGCCTGCCGGACGACGCGGAAAAGCCTGCTCGGCTCGAAGCCAAGCCAGCGCCGGCCGTGCCGCGCGACAAGCAAACCGCGCCAAGCACGGCCGCGTCCGCGGACAAGGTTACGTCCTCAACTGAGGGAGTCGCTTCCGCGGCCGCAGCATCCGCGGCGACCGCGACCGCGGATGTCGCTGCGAGCGCCGCTGTGGCAGCGGCCGCCGCTGCCGCGGTCGACGAAGAAAAGCCGGACACCGCTGCGCATGCGCAAGCCGTCGATGCGCTACGCAAAGGTCTCGCGAGCACCCGCGGTGGCTTCATCAGCCGGCTTGCGAAGCTCTTCGCTGAAAGCCGCACGATCAATCCGAGCTTGCTCGAAGAGATCGAAGAAGTGCTGATCACCGCCGACATCGGCGTGCGCACGACCGATCGCATTCTCGAGACGCTCCGCACCCGCCTGAAGAATGGGCAGCTGAGCGATGAGAAGAGCGTCTGGGATTGTCTGCGCGCGGAAGCGGCTGCGATCCTCGACGTTGGTCAGGCGCCGCTGGCGCTTACTAACCGTCCTTCCGTGATCCTCGTGGTCGGCGTCAACGGCGTCGGCAAGACCACGACCATCGGCAAGCTCGCCAGCAAGCTCAGCTCCGAGGGCAAGAAGGTCCTGCTCGCCGCGGGCGACACGTACCGCGCGGCGGCCGTGCTGCAGCTCGAGATGTGGGGCAAGCGCGTTGGCTGCCCGGTCGTCAAGGGACGCGAGAACGCAGATCCGAGCTCGGTGATCTTCGACGCGGTCAAGCGCGGCGTCGACGAGGGCTTCGACGTGGTGATCGCGGATACCGCGGGACGCCTGCACACCAAGGTCTCGCTCATGGATGAGATCAAGAAGGTCGAGCGCACGGTTGCGAAAGCGACCAACGGACGGGACGCGGACGAAGTGTTCCTCGTGCTCGACTCCACCACCGGCCAGAACGCCATTCAGCAGATGAACATGTTTCGCGAGGCCGTCGGCGTGACCGGCGTGATCCTCACCAAGCTCGATGGCACCGCAAAGGGTGGCGTCATCTTGCCCATCGTGGGGCAACACCGCGTGCCGGTGCGCTACGTCGGCTTGGGCGAGAAGGTCGAAGACCTTCGCGAGTTCG
>JAYUYY010000897.1:0-3255 GCA_043752225.1 Sandaracinaceae bacterium
GGTTGGCGCAGCCGCCGCCGGTGCTCGTGAGCCCGACAGCGCACGTATCCGCGGCACACGCGCCGTTTACACAGCGCTCGCCTGCCGCGCATTGAGCACGGCTATCGCCGCACGCCTGCGCGTCGTTGTTCGTGTTGACGCAGCCCGTGGCATCGCCACGAACGACCTTGGTGCCCGTCGGGTTGCTGCAGGCGACGTCGCAGTTACTGCTGCCGCAGGTCGGATTTCCGGTGGCTGCGCCCGAGGCAGGCTCGGCGCAGACCATGTCGCAAGCACCGCAATCGTTCGGATCGCTCGAGGTGTCAACGCAGCGCTCCGGCGAGGTGCACGTCGTTTCAGCGCAGGTGTTGCTGCACATCGGCGCGCCGCTGTTGTCGTCGCAGAATGGAGTGGTGCCGCTGCAGCTCGTCGTGCAGTCGGAGCAGTTTGTCTCGGCCGAGAGGTCTGCCTCACAGCCGTTCGCGACGTCATCATCGCAATCGTCGAAGCCGCCGCTGCAAGCGATGGCGCATGCGCCGCCGGTGCAGGTTGGCGTTCCGTTCGCGCCGCTGCAGACGTTGCCGCAGTCTCCGCAGTGCGCCGCGTTCGTGTCCGTGTTCACGCACGTGCCGTCGCATGCCGTCTCATCGCTGGCGCAGCTCGCGGTGCACTGACCGTTGTCGCATGCACGTTCGCCACCGCCGACCGGCTCCGGGCACGCGTTGCCGCACCCGCCGCAATGCTCGACATCCTCGGAGATGCTGACGCACGTATCGTCGCAACGCGCCTCGCCTTCGGGGCACGAGAGCACGCAGTCACCGTTCGCGCAGATCTCGTCGCCGCTGCACGCGGTGTCGCATTCACCGCAGTGGTCGTTCGAGATCAAAAAATTGAAACAGTCCCCGCCGCATTGATCGAGCCCGACGTCGCACGTGATCTCGCACTCGCCATCGTTGCAGGCCACGTCGCCGCCGGACGGCTCGCTGCACGCGTCGCCGCAATCGCCGCAGTTTGCTTCGTCGCTCTCGAGGTCGACGCACATCTCGTCGCAGAGCGTCTTTTCGATCGTGACGCCGGCATCGTCTTCGTCGACCTCGGCTGGGCATTCGATCTCGCACTCACCCGAGTTGCAGACCGCGAGGGCTCCATCGGGCGCTTCACAAACGTTGCCGCACTCGCCGCAGTGCTGCGCGTCCTCCGTGAGATCGGCGCAGGTGCCATCGCAGTTCATCTCACCGACCAAGCACAGCGCTGCGCCGTCGGGCGTCGCCGCCGCTTCATCGTCGCCGCCGCATCCGGTCGCCATCACGGTGAGCAAAACGAGAGAAATTGCTGTAAGCATCGGAGAACCACGCTGCGTGAGCCGATCTCTGTGCGTGTGTTGCGAATAAGGAACGTTCATCAAGAGCCTCCCGGCTGTTGCGCGACCGTCGAAAACGCAATCGCTACGATTGAGTATGCGAGACGCGTCCCAATGTTGGCTAGTTCGCGCGCGGCGATCCCTGCGCTCATGCGCGCAGTTGTGTGATCACGTGTGCGACGATGATCGGTCGAAATTGTCCGGAGCCGGACTGGCTCGATCTGAGCGGCCCATGGTTTCGACTCGCGCCGGCAACGAAAAGAAAAACGTCGCGCCATTCCCCCGCGTCGCCTCCGCCCAGACTCGGCCGCCGTGCCGTCGAATCACGCGTTCCACGGTCGCGAGGCCCACGCCGGTGCCTTCGTATTCATTGGCGTCGTGCAGGCGCTGAAACGGTGTGAACAGCCGGCCAACCTTCGCCATGTCGAAGCCCGCGCCATTGTCGCGCACGAAGAACGTCGGCTCGTCGGCGGCGAGTTGTTTGAGCTCGATGTGCGCATCGGCGGAGCGTGACGTGTACTTCCAGGCGTTGCCGAGAAGGTTCACGAGCGCGACCTCGAGCAGGCGGCGATCGCCGCGGGTGACGAGGCCGGCTTCGATGTCGACGCTCACCGCGCGTTCGGGGTGCGCCCGTTGCAGGTCGCCGATGACGTCGGCTGCCAGCGCAGAGAGGTCCACCGTATCCGTGCTGATAGCGGTCCGCGCGATGCGCGCCAGGTTGAGCAGGTCGTCGATCAGCGTGGCCATGCGCTCCGCGTTCTTGCAGATGCGATCGATGTAGCTCTGACCCTGCGCTTCGAGCTTGTCTCCGTAGTCCTCGGCGAGCGCGCGGCTGAAGCCGTGGATTGCGCGCAGCGGTGCGCGTAGATCGTGAGACACCGAGTAGCTGAACGCATCGAGCTCGTGGTTGGCGCGCTCGAGATCGGCGACCCATGCGCGGCGCGTGCGCGCGAGCTCCACATGCGTGCGTACACGTGCGAGCAGCTCGCGCGCGGAAAACGGCTTGGAGAGGTAATCGTCTGCGCCGGCACCCAGGCCCTCGACGGCAGCCTCTTCGCCAGCCCGCGCCGACAACAAGATGACCGGCAGCGCGGCGGTGCGGTCACGGGAGCGCAGCTCGCGCACGAGACCATAGCCATCGAGGCGCGGCATCATGACGTCGCTGACGACGATGTCCGGCATGTGGACTTGCAAGGCCGTGAGCGCGGCCTCGCCATCGATCGCCGTCGAGACTTCATAGTGAGGCGCGAGCAGCCCGACCATGTAGTCGCGCAGATCGGCGCTGTCGTCGACCACGAGCACGCTCGCTCGCGAGCTGCCTTTCGTCGTGGCTTCTGCCAGCGCCGTTGCTGCGGGTGCGCGCTGCGACGAGCCACTCCAGCGAGCGACCTCTGCGGCATGTGCAGCCACGTCGCGACCGAGCCCTATATCGGCCGGCCTCTGCGAGACCGATTCCCGAGGCAAATGCGCGAAGCCTTTAGGCAGCTCGACGCGGAACGCCGTCCCCCGCCCCAGCTTGCTGTCCACACTGATCTCTCCACCGTGCAATTCCACCAGCTCGCGCACCAACGACAAGCCGATGCCGGTGCCTTCGTGCGTGCGCCCAGTCGCGCCGGGCACGCGCTGAAAACGCTCGAAGATCTTCGGCAGCTCGGCCTCGGGAATGCCGACGCCTGTGTCCTCGACTTCCAGCACCACGCTCGCGGCTTCTTCGCGCACGCGCACGGCGATCTCGCCTGCGAGCGTGAACTTGAATGCGTTCGACACCAGGTTCGGGATGATCTTCTCCCACATATCGCGGTCGACCCAGGTGGGCTCGCTCAAGCGCGGGCAGTCGACCACCAACCGCAGGCCGGCTTTGTCGACCGCCGACTGAAACATGCCAGCGAGCTCCGCGGTGAACGTGGCGATGTCGA
>JAYUYY010000898.1:0-8265 GCA_043752225.1 Sandaracinaceae bacterium
CATTTGGAGCGAGCGCGAAAGCGCGGGCGACAAGCCGACGCCCGACTTGCTGGCGCTGGCTGCCAAGCACACCGCGGAGCTGCGGGCACAAGGCGCGCACGTCGTGATCGGCCTCGTGCATGCCGATGCGCGCATCGCGCGGCGCATCGCGGGCGCGACGCGCGGGCTCGACTTCTTGTTGGTCGCGGGCGCGCGTCTGAAAGAGGTCGTGCCGCCCGAGCGAGTGGGCGCGACGACGTTGCTTCACGCAGGTCGCGACGGCCAAGGCCTATTGGTGGTCGATCTGTTCCGCTCTGGAGAAGGCGCGTTCGAGGATGTCAGCGAGTGGACGCAGGCGGCTTCGCGCCGTGCGCTCGCTGAGCGCGTCGCGGACCTCGAGGCGAAGGTCGCGGCTTGGCGCAAGGATCCGAGCACCGATCCGGCGTTGCTGGCCGAGCAGGAGAAGCGCTTGCAGCGTCTTCGCGCCGAGCAATCGCAGAGCGCCTCCGCTAGCGCGCGCGCCAACGCGCACAGCAACGCGTTCGCTGCACGCTACGTCGAGCTCGATCCCGAGGTTAAGAACGACGCTGAGCTGCGCGCGCTGCTCGATGCGCACGACAAGCGCGTCAACGCGCACAACCGCACCGCGCTCGCGCATCTCGTGGCGCCGCCGGTGCCCGCGGGCTCACCGGGATACGTCGGCTCGGATCGCTGCGCGGAGTGCCACGAGTCGGAGCATCAGTGGTGGCGTGGTCATCCGCACGGTCGTGCGTATGAAACGCTCGTGAGCCGCGACAAACAGTTCAGCTTGAGCTGCGTCGGGTGCCACGTAACCGGTTATGGCCAGCCGGGTGGCGCCACGGTCACGCACAATGAAGGCCTTATCGACGTCGGCTGCGAGAGCTGCCACGGACCCGCGAGCATCCACATCGAGGATCCGGATGCCGACGAAGACAAGAACGTGCATCGCGATGCGCCGGAAACGGCGTGCGCGCAGTGCCACACGCCCGAGCACAGCGACCTGTTCGACTACGCGAAGTACAAACAGAAGTTGATCGTCCCCGGCCACGGCCTGCCGCTGGCGAACAACGCGCCGAGCGCAGCGCCAACGGTTGGAGCGCACGAGTGATCGGCAAGAAGCGCCGCGTGAGCGTGCTCATGGCGGCGCTGTTTTGTGCGCTCGCTTGCGGCAGCGGAGCGGCGCAGCTGCGGGCACAAGGCGCTCGGTTCTCGAATATTCCGGATCCCGATCCCGCCGACTACGCGAAGCGCAAGCCGGTGCTCGTGCTGGTCGGTCGCGCCAGTTACTACGCCGACAGCCTCGCGGGAAACCACACCGCGAACGGCGACATCTACGATCCAACGCGTCGCACCGCAGCCAGCCGCGACTTGCCGTTCGGCAGCATCGTGCGCGTGATCTCGCGCGACAACGGGCGCTCGGTGTTGGTGCGCATCAACGATCGCGGACCGTTTGCGGAGCGCCGCAGGATCCTCGATCTGTCGCGCGCCGCCGCAAAAGACCTCGACATGATCCAGCGCGGCGTCGGGAACATTCGCGCCGAAGTGCTCGTGCTCGGCCGCAAGAAGCGCAAGTAGCGCGCTTTACTCGATCATGCTCTTGGCGATGATCATGCGCTGCACCTCGCTCGTGCCTTCGCCGATGCGGGTGATGCGGACGTCGCGCACGTAGCGCTCGACCGGGTACTCGTTCATGTAGCCGTAGCCGCCGTGGATCTGCAGCGCGCGATCGCACACGCGGTCCGCGGCTTCAGAAGCGAACAGCTTCGCCATCGCGGCTTCGCTGGCGAAGGACCGATCTTGATCGGCGAGCGCGCAGGCGCGGTAGAGCAAGAGCCGCGCGGCGTCGAGCTCGGTGCGGCTGTCGGCGAGCATCCATTGGATGGCTTGAAAGTCAGCGAGCTGCTTGCCGAACTGCCGGCGTTCCTTGGCATACGCGAGCGCGGCGGCGAGCGCTGCTTCACCGAGGCCGAGCGCCATCGCGCCGATCGAGATCCGGCCCTTGGCGAGAATGCTCAGCGCGTCGGTGAAGCCGTGGCCGATTTCGCCGATGCGCTGAGCGTCCGGCACGTAGGCCTCGTGCAGCGACAGCTCGGCGGTATCGCTCGCGCGGCAACCCATCTTGCCGGACAGCTTGTGCGCCGAGAATCCAGGCGTTCCGTGCTCGACCGCGAAAGCGGTCACGCCGCGATGCCGGTCGCCCAAGTTGTTGCTCGCGAGCACGACGCACACGCGCCCTACGCTGCCCTGCGTGATGAACATCTTGCTGCCGGTGAGCACCCAGCCTTGATCGACGCGGTCGGCGCGCGTGCGCAGCGCGCCTGCATCCGAGCCGGAGCCGGGCTCGGTCAGCGCCCAGGCGCCGAGCCATTCGCCGCTCGCGAGCTTGGGCAAGTAGCGTTGCTTTTGCTCTTCGCTGCCGAAGCGCGCGATGTGCGACGAGCCAAGGCCGTTGTGCGAAGCGACCGTGAGCCCGAGCGCGCCGTCGACCCGCGAGATCTCTTCGACGATCAGCGCGTACGCGAGCGTATCGAGCCCGGCGCCGCCGTACTGCTCGGGGATCTGAATGCCGAGAAAGCCGAGCTTGCCGAGCTCCGGGATGATCTCGACGGGGAAGTGCTCGCGCGCATCCCAGTCGCGCGCGTGGGGAGCGATCCGCTCACGGGCGAAGGCGCGCGCGGTGTCCCGGAGGTCGCAGTGCGTGGCATCGAGCTCGAACACTCAGCCATCATAGCAGCGCACTTCGCGCGAGAGTGCGTGGTAACCTAGCGTGATGCGTGCCGCCACAGGTGGGCCGGTCATCGCACGTGCGAAGGCTCTGCTCGAGGGTGTGGCTGGCGCACACCTGCACGACGCTGAGCTGATCGAAGCGAGCGTGAAGCTCGCGGGCTTGTTGCTCGAGGAAGCCGCGCGCAGAGAGCGGCGTCCGGAGCGCGCTCGGCGCGAGCTGCTCGGGCGCTTGATGCTCGATCCGATCGGGCAAGCGTTTACGACCCTGCTCACCGATCGCGTGTTTCGCGATCCGCGGCCGGCCGGAGTCGTCGATGCCGCGCGCCAGCTGATCCGGCGGATCGGCGTGCCCGAGTACTTGCCGGGCTTCGCGCGGATGCAGGTGAGCGCGCTGCTGAGCTTTGGGCCTTACGTTCCGGAGCTCGCGGCCAAGGGCCTTTTGGCCCGGTTGCGAAACGAGACGCAGTCGGTGGTGGTGCGCGCAGAGGGCGATGCGCTTGCGCGCTATCTCGCGCGCCGCAGAGCCGAAGGCGTGCGCGTGAACCTGAACGCGCTCGGCGAAGCCGTGCTCGGCGAAGAAGAAGCGCGTGCGCGCGTGGCCGAGTACATCGCGCTGCTCGAACGCCCGGACGTGGACGCGATCTCGGTGAAGGTGTCGTCGATCTTCAGTCAGATCGATTTGACCGCCTTCGAGGTCACGCTCGCGACCTTGGTCGAGCGGTTGCGCACGATCTACCGCGCCGCGCTCAGCCATCGCTACGCCGATGCCAAAGGTGAGTCCTGGCCAAAATTGGTCAACTTGGACATGGAGGGCTATCGCGACGTCGAGCTGACGGCGTTGGCCTTTCAACGCGCGCTCGACGCCGAGGATCTCCTGCCGCTTACCGCCGGCATCGCGCTCCAAGCGTACCTGCCGGAGAGCGCCGAGCTTCAGCGCGAGCTGACGCGCTATGCGCAAGCGCGGTGCGCGCGCGGCGGTGCGCCGATTCGCGTGCGGTTGGTGAAAGGCGCGAACCTTCTCGCCGAGCGCGCCGAGGCCGCGCAACGCGGGCTTTCGGTACCGATTTTTGCGACCAAAGCCGAAGTCGATGCCAGCTACAAGAAGATGCTCGAGCACGGCTGCAAGCCCGAGCACGCGAGCGTAGCCCGGCTCGGCATCGCGTCGCACAACGCGTTCGATGTCGCGCTCGGCTTGGTGTTGCGGGCGGCGCAGCGCGTCGAGCCGTTCGTCAGCTTCGAGCTGCTCGAGGGCATGGCCGGTCCGCTCGAGCGCGTCGTCCACGAGCTCTCGGGCGACGTGCTCGTCTATGCGCCCGTGGTGCAGCCGGGCTCGATGCAGACCGCGATCGCGTATTTGATGCGCAGGCTCGATGAGAGCACCGGCGAGGAAAATTTTTTGCGTCAGAGCTTCGCGATGCGCGCAGGCGACCAGCGCTTCGTGGAGCAGAGCACGCGCTTCGCGAACGCGGTGCGCGCGCGCGCGACGGTGAGCGAAGCACCTCGGCGTGCGCAGGGCCGCAACGAGGAGCTGCACGCGAGCCGCGATTCGAACGCGCCATTCGCCAACGAGCCGGAGACGGACTTTTCGCGCGCCGCAAATCGCGCGTGGATCAGCGCCGCGCTCGAGCCGTTCCGAACGCTCTCGGGCGGAGTGGTCGGCTCGCGCATCGCTGGCGACCCCGTTTCCGGAGGCGAGCGGCTGCCCGGCTTCGACCCGTCGCGTCCCGGGCATGTCCCCTACTCGCTCGCGCTCGCATCCGAGGCCGAGGTGCAGCGCGCGATCACGGTCGCCGAGAAAGCCACCAAGCGGCTCGCCGCGGTGTCGGTCGAGCAGCGCGCTGCCCAGCTGCGCGCGATCGCTAGCGGTTTGCGCAAAGCGCGCGGCGCGCTGATCGGCGCGATGGTGCTCGACGCGGGCAAGCGCATCGAACAAGCGGACTTAGAGGTCTGCGAGGCGATCGACTTCGCCGAGTACTACGCCAGCAGCTTTCTGCAGCTCAGCCAAGCGCAGCCGCACATCGAGCTGCGGCCGCGCGGAGTTGGCCTGGTCACGCCGCCGTGGAACTTCCCGCTCGCGATCCCTGCGGGCGGCATTTTTGGCCTGCTGATGAGCGGCCATCCGGTGTTGCTGAAGCCGGCGCTCGAGACCGCGCTGGTCGCGCAGAAGCTGTGCGAAGTGTGTTGGGAGGCGGGTGTCGCGCGCGACGCGCTGCAGCTCGTGATCTGCAGCGATGAAATCGGCAGCGCGCTGATCCGCGATCCGCGCGTCGGTCGCGTCGTGCTCACGGGCAGCACCGACACCGCGAAGCTCTTTCAACGCTTGCGCCCGCAGCTGGCGCTCTTCGCCGAGACCGGTGGCAAGAACGCGATGATCGTGACGGCGCGCGCCGATCGCGACGCGGCGCTGCAAGACGCTGTGAGCTCGGCGTTCGGCCACGCCGGTCAGAAGTGCAGCGCCTGCAGCCTGCTGATCGCGGAGGCGACGGTCTATGACAGCCCAGCGTTTCAAGCCGGCTTGCGCGACGCCGCGGCGAGCTTGCCCGTGGGCTCGGCATGGGACGCGCGCAGCATCGTGACGCCGCTCGTGCAGGAGCCGCACGGCGCGCTGCTCCGCGCATTTGAGGAGCTCGATGCGGGCGAGAGCTGGTTGCTGCAGCCGCGCCGTGATTCAGAAAACCCTCGGCTGTGGAGCCCGGGGGTCAAGCTCGGCGTGCGCGCAGACAGCTTCATGCATCGCAGCGAGCTGTTCGGGCCCGTGCTCGGCGTGATGCGCGCCGATGATCTCGAGCACGCCCTCAAGCTCGCGAACGCTACGCCGTACGGGTTGACCGCGGGCTTGCAGAGCCTCGATGAAGGCGAGCAAGCGCGGTTCGCGCGCGACATGCGCGCGGGCAATCTCTACATCAACCGCGGGATCACGGGTGCGATCGTGCGCCGGCAACCGTTCGGTGGGTGGAAGGCGTCGGCGTTTGGGCCGGGTGCCAAAGCGGGCGGACCCAACTACGTGTTGCAGCTCTGCGAGGTGGTGCAAAAAACGGTGCCGCAGGTGGTGTGCCCGCCCGCTCCGCACGCGGTGGATGTCGTGACCCGCGCGCGCTCGCATCTCGATGCGAGGCAACGCGAGCGGCTCAGCGTCGGCGCGTGCAACTACGCGCTCGCGTATGCGACCGAGCTCGGCGTCGATCAGGATCCGAGCGCGGTGCTCGGCGAGCGCAACGTGTTTCACTACTTGGCCTGTGACCCGCTGCTGCTGCGCGCGAGCGCCGATGCCGAGGTCACCGACGTCTTGCTCGCGCTCGTGGCTGCCAAAACCGCCTCTGCCAAGCTGAGCTTGAGCGTCGCGCCGACGCACGCGACCCAGTGGTCGTGGCTGGCGCGCATCCCGGGTCTTTCGTTGCACACGCACGAGGCCGCTGAATGCGCTGCGGCGATCGCCACGACGCTGCCCGAGCGCGTGCGCGTGATCGGCAGCGCGGAGCCGGAGGTGGAAGCGGCGGCGCAGCAGCACGGCGCATCCCTAATCGCGCATCCGGTCTTGATGATCGGCCGCGTCGAGCTGCTCGCGTACGTGCGCGAGCAGTCGCTGACCACGCGCGTGCATCGCTTCGGCAATCTAGCGGGCGAGCGCCTGCTTCACGACCTGCGCAAGCCGGCCCTTACATCGGCATGACGATGTGCTTGCGCGTCGCGGACGGCACGACCGCGTGCGCGTCGAGCCGTTTGGTGATCTCCGCGCGCAAGGCATCGCCGGGCACGACCGCGTCGATCACCAGCTCTCCAGCGAGCTTGTTCAGATCGATCGACTCGCGGTACTCGGTGCGCAGCGCCGCGACGTACGCGGTGCGCTCTTCGCCCTCGGGCTTCTCCATGATCTTGTTGTAGTAGACGGCGTTCACCGCGGCGTCCGGGCCCATCACTGCGATCGACGCGTTGGGCAGCGCGATGCACGCGTCGGGCTCGAACGCCGGACCGCACATCGCGTACAGGCCCGCGCCATACGCCTTGCGCACGATCACGCTGAGCTTGGGCACGCTCGACTGGCTCACGGTCGCGATCATCTTCGCGCCGGCGCGGATGATGCCTTGCTTCTCGACCTTGCTGCCGACCATGAAGCCCGGCACGTCGGCGAGAAAGAGCAGCGGCACGTTGAACGCGTTGCACAGCTGGATGAAGCGCGCCGCCTTGTCGGCGCTGTCGACGAACAGCACGCCGCCGAGCCATTTCGGCTGGCTCGCGATGATGCCGATCGTTTGGCCTTCGATCCGCGCGAAGCCCGTGAGCAGCTCACGCGCGAACATCGGCTTAATCTCGAGCCAGCTGCCTTCGTCGATCAGCTCGCGGATCACGGTCATCATGTCGAACGGCTTGTTCTCGTCTTTCGGGATCAGCTCTTCGATCGACTTGCCGCTGAGCTTGGGTGCGACGGGCGCAACGCGCGCCGGCAATGCCGCGCAGCTCTGCGGTAAGTAGCGCAGGTAGCGCTGCGCGAACGCGATCGCCTCTTGCTCGGTCTTCACCAGCATGTCGCCGCAGCCGGAGACGCTGCAGTGCATGCGGCCGCCGCCCATCTCTTCGAGCGTAACCTTCTCGCCGATCACCATCTCGGCCATGCGCGGCGAGCCGAGGTACATCGAGGAGTTGCCCTCCACCATCACCACGAGATCACAGAACGCGGGTATGTACGCGCCACCCGCCGCGCTCGGCCCGAACAACAAGCAGATCTGCGGTACGTGGCCGCTCATCTTGGTCTGGTGAAAGAAGATGCGACCGGCGCCGCGGCGGCCCGGGAACATCTCGATCTGATCGGTGATGCGCGCGCCCGCCGAGTCGACCAAGTACACGAGCGGGCAGGACAGCCGCATCGCTTGCTCTTGGATGCGCAGGATCTTCTCGACCGTGCGCCGGCCCCACGAGCCAGCCTTCACGGTCGAGTCATTGGCCATCACCGCGATGCTGCGTCCATCCAGCTTGCCGATACCCGTCACCACGCCGTCGGCGGGCAGGTCTTCCGCGCTCGCGTTGGCGAGCACGCCGTCCTCAACGAACGAATCGGGATCGAGCAGCAACCGCACGCGCTCGCGCGCGAACAGCTTGCCCTGCTCGGCGTTCTTGTCGTGATAGTGCTGCGCGCCGCCGCGCTCGATCCGTGTGCGTAGAGTCTTGAGCGCTTCGTCGGTGGCCATGCAGTCTCCGTGTTCGAGCTGTCGGTAGCGTGCTCAGAGCTGCAGGTGCGTCGCGCGCCCGTGCTTGCGAGCGCACGCGGCGAGCGGGACGAGCACCAGCTCGGTACCTTGTTGCAGCACGCGCCCGAAGACCCAGAGCGGCGTGGCGTCGCTCAGAAAGATCTCGAGCTTGCGCGCGACGCCTTCGTTGCCGCGCAGCGGCAGCGCGTGCCCGGCCTCATCCAAGAGTCGCACATCCGTTTGGCTTCGTGCGCGCTCGGCCGTGCGTGCCGGTCGGACCAGGGCGAGCAAATCGCTGAGCTCTCCGCCTTGCTGCACGTGGTCACGGTGGCGCTGGAGCAACGGCTCGAAGCTC
>JAYUYY010000899.1:0-3253 GCA_043752225.1 Sandaracinaceae bacterium
CCACGTGCGCACTCGCTCGGCGATGGCGCGAATCACCTTGACGACTCGCTGCACACCCTGCCCTTCACCTGCACGCGCGAAGGCTCGAACCTCGAACGCGGCGGTCGCCGTGAAGTAGCGCGCTTCGGCGCCATCCTGCAGACGCAGGAGCTCGGCACGACGCATGCTCGCGCGCGCCTCCGCGAAGTTGCCGCGGTTGAGCTGCAACACCGTGCGTACGGTCCACGCGTTGACGCGATAGTCCGGGTCGGACTCGAGCACCTCGGCGCGCTGCTCCGCGCGAGGCGAGCTCTGCGCCGCTTCGTACATGCCCACCGCGAAGCTCACGCCCATGCGAATCCGTGTGTGCTGCACGGGATCAAGGCCTGCTTGATCCTCGGCCGCGATGCGCTCCAGGATCTCCTCGTACAGCGCGGTGGCCTTGTGCGCGCGCCCCGCCATCCAATGCGCTCCACCCTCCGAGAGTCGCATCACGAGCTCGAGGGCCGGCGTGAGCGTGCGAAAGGGCGCGATGCTCGGCGCCTGTTCAAACAGCTCGCGATCGAAGGTGGTGATCGCCATCGACGAGAATATGCCGACCAAGCGCGTGAGCTCGCGGATCGCATCGATCACGGGGAGCACGCGCTCGGCCTCGGGTGTGGCTTCGTAGCGCGCGTGCGCCTGCTGCAACGCCGCCGTCAGACGCTCGGCGTGCGGCAGATGCGACAGCTCGTGATACAGCGCGAGGCCGCTGTCATGCTCGAGCTGAGCGCGTACCTGCAACGCGGTGCGCTTGAAGCTGTCCGCTGCGAGCACCAGCGATGCCTTGTGCAGCACGGCCATGCGCAGCGTGTAGAGGCGACGCGGAGCGCTGCCCACGCGCTGCGCCGCCTCGAGCGCTCGCTCGAGCAGATCGAGCGGCGGAAGTCGGGCGATCAGGTCCGCGCTGCACAACAGCTCGATCGCTTCGAGCTCGCGACCCCCTGCGCGCAGCAAGTGATCGGCGCGATGCAACACGTCGCCGTTGCGCTCGGCGAGACGAGCAGCCAAGCGCGCGTGGATCGTGCGCTGCGTGTCTTCGGGCATCGCCTCGCGCAGCACGGTCACGTAGCCCCGCTGACTGAAGTCATACGCACCGCCATGAGGCATCGCCACGCGGGACGCCATCAGCTCGTCGAGCGCGGCGTAGACGCGATTGGAATTGGCGTGGGCCGTGAGCGCAGTCAGATCGATCGCTCCGACGGGATCATCCTCCTCGGTGAGACACAGCACGTCGGCCAGCTCACGAGCGTCCGGCGTGAGCTCGCAGACGCGCGCCAGCAGCGAGGCAGACAGCGACCGCGGCAAGTCACTCGCATCGAGCTCGGATGGAAGCAGCCAGGCGCCACTGCGGTATCGGATCGCACCGCGATCGATCAGATGTTGAGCGAGCTCCATCGTAGCCCGAGGGTTGCCTCGCGCGTGCTTGAACACGTGGCTCGCCACGCTCGCCACGTTGGGCACATCGCCGAACAGCGAGCGCACGAGCTCGGTGCTCTCGTTCTCGTCGATCGGATCGACGCTTACACGTGTCGCGAACGAGCGGAGCAGGCGCAGCGCGGGCGAGGACGAATAAGGGGCGCTGCTGTCGCAGGTCACGGCGATCACGAAAGGCTTTCGCTCGATCTTGCCGGCAAGCGCCGCGATGATCGACGCGGAAAGCTCGTCGATGCGATCCACGTCGTCGATCGCGATCAGCAGCTTGTGCTTCTGACTCACCGCGAGCACCCAGTCGCGCACGGCGCGCACTTGATGGCCGCGTTCTCGAGCGGATTCGGGCAGCGCTGGCGGCGCTGCGCCCGAGAGCACCGAGGCGAGCGAGCCACGCGTCAGGAGATCCGCGCTACGCGCCTCTTCCGGCAGCGCCTCGCTCAGCTGCGCAGCGAGCGCTCGCGCGACACCCCAGGGCCCCTGCGCTGCATCGCCCGCGTCCGCGCGCACGACGGTCGCACCGAGCAGCTTCCCGTCGAGCACACACACGTCGAGCATGCGTGAGCGCCCGCTGCCTGGATCGCCCTCGATGAACAGCGCCCCGCCATCCTGACGCGCAAGCGCGAGCATGCTGCGCCGGATCGCGCGCATCGGCTCGGCGCGACCGGCGATCGCAGGCGTCGTGAGGTACGCCCGGAAGATCGCCGCGTCGCTCTCCGGCGGCAAGCCCGCGATCGTCGACAGCTGCTCGATCACGTCGGCGGCGCTTTGCGGGCGCGCGCTGCGGTCCAGTGAGATCAGCTGCAACACCAGCGCGCTGAGCGCCGGCGGCAGCTCGGGCTCGTAGCGCAAGGGCGATGCCGGGCGCGTCCGCCAAACATCGCGTAGCTCACCCAACCTGCGCGCCGGATAGGCGTGCCGCCCGGTCAGCACGTAGTAGCCGAGCGCGCCGAGCGAGTAGAGATCGGCGCGCGCGTCGACGGTTTGCATCAGCAGCGCCTCGGGTGGCGTGAACGGCGGGGTGCCGACCACTTCCTTGGCGACTCCGATCGCCTGCATCGCACCAAAGTCGATCAGCTTCGCGCGGCCATCGGCGGTACAGCGCACGTTGCGCGACGATACGTCGCGATGCAGCAAGCCGCGCGAATGCAAGATCGCGAGCGACGAAGCGACGTCGCGCAAGAGCGCGCACGCCTGCCGCCAGTGCGTGGCGCCGCGACGATCGAGGTCTTCACCGTCGAGCAGCTCCATCGTGTAGAAGGCGCCGTGCGCGTCGAGTCCGTAGTCGTACACCTCGATGATGCGCGGGTGCGCCAGCTGCGCGAGCGTGTGGTACTCGCGCTGCAAGAGCGTCTGGAGCCTCTCGTCGCGGGCATCATCGGAGCTATCGCGGCGCGCGCGTTCAGAGCCGCGTGCCAGTTTGATCGCGACCGCGCGGCCGCTGCGTGTATCGCGCGCCCGATAGACCGCGCCCATGCCGCCATGGCCCAAGGCGGCCTCGATCGCGTAGCGATCCCCGATGACAGTTCCGCTTGGCAGCGTCTCGTTCGGCGCTTCCACGAAGCACGAGTCTCGCACGCAAGGCGCGCCCGAACGAAGTGGCGCAGGCCAATAACCTTACGGCCTTCACTGACGCTAACCGCGCGCACTTTGCATACATTGGACGCGCTAAGCCGCTCTCTCGCTCTATGCGAGCACGGAGGATTCGCGGTTGATTTGGGTCCGAGAGCGAGCGCGACCGCAGGAAAAACCGGAGCAATACACTCGTATTGCGAGGATTTTTCCGAGGACGTAAGCCGCTCTC